>NZ_JBSWXU010000181.1:0-9389 GCF_056160785.1 Mycobacterium sp. ABE4_509
GCGCGGGCCGCCGCGCTGCCGGGGCGCTTGCGCTGCACCCAGCCCTCGATGTTGCGCTGCGGGCCGGCCGAGACCGCCAGCGCTCCGGGCGGGACGTCGTCGCGGATCACCGTTCCCGCGCCGGTGTAGGCGCCGTCCCCGACGGTCACCGGCGCGACGAACATGGTGTCCGACCCGGTGCGCACGTGCGAGCCGATCGTGGTGCGCGACTTGGTTTCCCCGTCGTAGTTGACGAACACGCTGGACGCGCCGATGTTGCTGTGCTCGCCGATGTCGGCGTCGCCGACGTAGGTCAGGTGCGGCACCTTGGTGCCGGCGCCGATGGCGGAGTTCTTGGTCTCGACGAACGCGCCGAGCTTGCCCGCCTCGCCCAGCACGGTGCCCGGCCGCAGGTAGGTGAACGGGCCGACGGTGGCGCCGTCGCCGATGACCGCCGAGGTGGCGTGGGTGCGGATCACCTCCGCGGCGTCGCCGACGGTGACGTCGGTCAGCGTCGAGTCGGGCCCGATCTCGCAGCGGCCGCCGATGCGGGTGCCGCCCAGCAGCTGGGTGCCGGGACGCACGACGGTGTCGCGGCCGATCGTGACGTCGACGTCGATCCAGGTCGAGGCGGGGTCGACGATCGTCACCCCGTTGCGCTGGTGGGACGCCACGAGGCGCCGGTTCAGCTCGGCGCCCAGGTCGGCCAGCTGCACGCGGTCGTTGACGCCGGTGACCAGTGCGGTGTCGTCGACGTGCTGGGCGCGCGCCACGTGTCCGTCGGCGCGGACGATGGACACGACGTCGGTCAGGTACAGCTCGTGCTGGGCGTTGTCGGAGCTCAGCCGGCTCAGCGCCGAGCGCAGCGCGTCGACGTCGAAGGCGTAGACACCGGCGTTGACCTCGGTGATGGCCTGCTGCTCCGGGCTGGCGTCGGCCTGTTCGACGATGCCCATGACGGCCCCGTCCTGGGTTCGCAGCACCCGGCCGTAGCCGGTCGGGTCGGCCAGCGTGGTGGTCAGCACGGTGGCGACGGCCGCCTCGGTGCTGTGCGCGGCGATCAGGTCGGCCAGCGTGTCGGCGTCCAGCAGCGGCACGTCGCCGGAGGTCACGACGACGGTGCCGGTGAAGTCGTCGGGCAGCGCGGCCAGCCCGCAGGCCACCGCGTGGCCGGTGCCCAGTTGCTGGTCCTGGACGGCGATCTCCACGACCCGGCCCAGGTCCTGCCCGATGTGTTGGGCTGCCGGTGCGACGTGTTCGCGGTCGTGACCCACGACGACCACCAGGTGGGTGGGGGCGACCTTGGTGACCGCGTGCAGGCAGTGTGCCAGCATGCTGCGCCCGGCCAGGGTGTGCAGCACCTTGGGGGTGTCGGATTTCATCCGGGTGCCGGCACCGGCGGCCAGGATCAGGACGGCGGCGTCACGCATAGATGTCCTTCCGTCGCGAGCGTGCGTGTATGCGGTGCGATACACCGGTCAGCATGGGCGGATCGCGTACGCTCGGCGCTTCTTCTGCTCCGTCGCCAGGACTCGAACCTGAACTATCTGAACCAAAATCAGAGGTGCTGCCGATTACACCACGACGGACCGATCACCCAGAGACTCTAGTGCAAGGAACTACCCTTACCTGCGTGGCTGGCTCTGAGAAGGAGATGCGTGCTCCCCGCGCCCGGATGAGTGGCAGCGAACGCCGCCAGCAGCTCATCGAGATCGCCAAATCGCTGTTCGCCGAGCGCGGCTACGACGGCACGTCGATCGAGGAGATCGCGTTGCGGGCGAATGTCTCCAAGCCGGTCGTCTACGAGCACTTCGGCGGCAAGGAGGGGCTCTACGCGGTCGTGGTCGACCGGGAGATGTCGGCGCTGCTGGACGGCATCACCTCGTCGCTGACCAACAACCGGTCCCGGGTGCGGGTCGAGCGGGTCGCGCTGGCGCTGCTGACCTACGTCGAGCAGCACACCGACGGCTTCCGCATCCTGATCCGCGATTCGCCGGCCAGCATCACCTCGGGCACCTACTCGACGTTGCTCAACGACGCCGTCAGTCAGGTGGCCTCGATCCTGGCCGGCGACTTCTCCCGGCGCGGCCTGGATCCCGATCTGGCGCCGCTGTACGCCCAGGCGCTGGTCGGTTCGGTGTCGATGACCGCGCAGTGGTGGCTCGACGTGCGCGAGCCGAAGAAGGAGGTGGTGGCCGCCCACCTGGTCAATCTGTGCTGGAACGGGCTCACCCACCTCGAGTCCGACCCGGTGCTGCACCAGGAGTAGCCAAACCGCCGTCACCGGCGGCCAATTCGTGACCCAGACCACGTCCGGTGCCGGGGCGGCCGCCGCGGGGGCGGGTGCTTACGATGGAGGTCATCATGACCGCATCGGGGACCCTTGATGTCCACACCCCGATCGCGGGCCTCGTCGAGTTGGCACTTCGTGATCCCTCCCTGCAGGAGGTGTCGCGCCGTGCCGCCGAGCGGCCCGCTGATCTTGACCTCGTCGGCCCGGCCGGAGCCCGGGTCCTCGCCGCGTCGGCGCTGGCCCAGGCGGGCCCGCTGCTGGTGGTCACCGCGACCGGGCGGGAGGCCGACGACCTGACCGCCGAGCTGCGCGGGGTGTTCGGCGACGCGGTGGCGATGTTCCCGTCCTGGGAGACGCTGCCCCATGAGCGCCTCTCACCGGGAACCGACACGGTGGGTGCCCGGCTGATGCTGCTGCGCCGCCTCGCCCACCCGGATGACGCGCGGCTGGGCCCGCCGCTGCGGGTCGTCGTGACCGCAGCGCGTTCGTTGTTGCAGCCGATGGCGCAGCGTCCCGGCGCCGAGACCGAGCCGGTGACGCTCACGGTGGGGGTCGAGGCGGACTTCGACGGCGTGGTGCACCGGCTGGTCGAGTTGGCCTACACCCGGGTCGACATGGTGGGCAAGCGCGGCGAGTTCGCGGTGCGCGGCGGCATCCTCGACGTGTTCCCGCCAACCGCCGAACATCCGGTGCGCGTCGAGTTCTGGGGCGACGAGGTCTCCGAGATGCGGATGTTCTCGGTCGCCGACCAGCGCTCCATCCCCGAGATCGACATCGACACCGTGCTGGCGGTGGCCTGCCGGGAGCTGCTGCTCACCGACGACGTGCGGGGGCGCGCCGCGGTGCTGTCGGCGCAGCATCCGGTCGCCGAGAACAGCGTCGCGGGTTCGGTGCCGGACATGCTCGCCAAGCTCGCCGAGGGCATCCCGGTCGACGGGATGGAGGCTTTGCTGCCGCTGCTGCACCCGTCCGAGCCGGCGAGCCTGACCGACCATCTGCCTGCCGGCACCCCACTGCTGATCTGCGATCCGGAGAAGGTCCGCAGCCGCGCCGCCGACCTGATCAAGACCGGGCGCGAGTTCCTGGAGGCGTCCTGGTCGACTGCGGCGGTGGGCGGTGACGTCCCGATCGACATCGAGGCGCTCGGCGCGTCGGGGTTCGTCGGGTTCGACGACGCCCGCGACACCGCCCGTGCCGGCGGGCATCCGTGGTGGACGCTCAGCCAGCTCGACAGCGGTTCAGCCGAGGCGCTGGCCCTCGATGTCCGCGCCGCCCCGTCGGCGCGCGGCCAGCAGCACAACCTCGCCGAGATCTTCGCGATGCTGCGCGCGCACGTGATGACCGGCGGCTGCGCCGCCGTCGTCACACCCGGCACCGGTACCGCCAAGCGCGTCGTCGAACAACTCGGTGAATCCGACACGCCGGCAACGATGTTGGAGCCCGGCTCGGTTCCCGCCGACGGCGTCGTCGGCGTGCTGAAGGGTCCGCTGCGCGACGGCGTGGTGCTGCCGGGCGCCAACCTGGTGCTGATCACCGAATCCGACCTGACCGGCAACCGCGCCGCCGGCGCCGCCGAGGGCAGGAAGCTGGCCGCCAAGCGCCGCAACGTCGTGGACCCGCTGGCGTTGACCGCCGGGGACATGGTGGTGCACGACCAGCACGGCATCGGCCGCTTCATCGAGATGACCGAGCGGGTGGTCGGCGGGGCGCGCCGCGAGTACCTGGTGCTCGAGTACGCCTCGAGCAAGCGGGGCCAGAAGGCCGACCGGCTGTATGTGCCGATGGACTCGCTGGACCAGCTGTCGCGCTACGTCGGCGGCGAGGCGCCCACGCTGAGCAAGCTCGGCGGCAGCGACTGGGCCAACACCAAGACCAAGGCGCGCCGGGCGGTGCGCGAGATCGCCGCCGAGCTGGTGGCGCTCTACGCCAAGCGGCAGGCTTCGCCGGGGCATGCGTTCGCCCCGGACAGCCCGTGGCAGACCGAGATGGAGGACGCGTTCGGGTTCACCGAGACCGTCGACCAGCTCACCGCGATCACCGAGGTGAAGTCCGACATGGAGCGCCCGGTTCCGATGGACCGGGTGATCTGCGGTGACGTCGGCTACGGCAAGACCGAGATCGCGGTGCGCGCGGCGTTCAAGGCGGTGCAGGACGGCAAGCAGGTCGCGGTGCTGGTGCCGACGACGCTGCTGGCCGACCAGCACCTGCAGACGTTCACCACGCGGATGACCGGGTTCCCGGTCACCGTCAAGGGGCTGTCCCGGTTCACCGACCCGGCCGAGTCGCGGGCGACGCTGGAGGGCATGAAGGACGGCAGCGTCGACATCGTGATCGGCACCCACCGGCTGCTGCAGACCGGGGTTACGTGGAAGGACCTCGGGCTGATCGTGGTCGACGAGGAGCAGCGCTTCGGTGTCGAGCACAAGGAGCACATCAAGTCGATGCGCACCCACGTCGACGTGCTGACGATGAGCGCCACCCCGATCCCGCGCACCCTGGAGATGAGCCTGGCCGGGATCCGGGAGATGTCGACGATCCTGACCCCGCCCGAGGAGCGCTACCCGGTGCTGACCTATGTGGGTCCGCACGACGACAAGCAGGTGGCCGCCGCGCTGCGCCGCGAGATGCTGCGCGACGGGCAGGCGTTCTACATCCACAACCGGGTGCGCTCCATCGATCAGGCCGCCGCGCGGGTGCGTCAGATGGTGCCCGAGGCGCGGGTGGTGGTGGCGCACGGCCAGATGCCCGAGGAGCAGCTGGAGAAGACCGTCGAGGGGTTCTGGAACCGCGAGTTCGACATCCTGGTGTGCACGACGATCGTCGAGACCGGCCTGGACATCTCCAACGCGAACACGCTGATCGTGGAGCGCGCGGACACGTTCGGCCTGTCGCAGCTGCATCAGCTGCGCGGCCGGGTGGGGCGCTCGCGGGAGCGCGGCTACGCCTACTTCCTGTACCCGCCCGAGGTGCCGCTGACCGAGACGGCCTACGACCGCCTGGCGACCATCGCGCAGAACAACGAGTTGGGCGCCGGCATGGCGGTGGCGATGAAGGATCTGGAGATCCGCGGCGCCGGCAACGTGCTGGGTGCCGAGCAGTCCGGGCACGTCGCCGGTGTCGGCTTCGATCTGTACGTGCGTCTGGTCGGTGAGGCGGTGGAGGCCTACCGGGCCGCGGCGGACGGGAAAACCGTTGCCACGCCGGAGGAATCGAAGGATGTGCGGGTCGACCTGCCGGTGGACGCGCATCTGCCGCCGGACTACATCAACAGCGACCGGTTGCGGTTGGAGGCCTACCGCAGGCTGGCGGCGGCCGATCAGCACAGCGTCGACGCCGTGGTGGACGAGCTCGTCGACCGCTACGGCCCGCTGCCCGAGCCGGCCGAGCGGCTCGTCGCGGTGGCCCGGCTGCGGCTGCTGGCCCGTGCGCACGGGGTCACCGAGATCGGGGCGGCCTCGGCGACGACGGTGCGTATCTCGCCGATGACGCTGCCCGACTCGGCGCAGCTGCGGCTCAAGCGGCTCTACTCGGGGGCCAGCTACCGCGCCACCACCTCGACGGTGCAGGTGCCGATCCCGCGGGCCGGCAGCGGGGTGGGTTCGCCCCGGATCCGGGATCTGGACCTGGTGGCGTTCGTGGCCGGGTTCCTGCTGGCCATCGACGGGAAACCGGACGAGGAAGTTGATATAACCAAGTTCGGAGGTGCCCCCGGCGCATGAACCAGGTATGGCCAGCATGAGCGAGCGACGGTGACGGTCGTCCTGGTGGACCCGCGCCGGCCGTCGCTGGTGCCCGTCGAAGCCGTCGAGCTGCTCTCCGGGGATGTGCAGTACACCGAGGAGATGCCGATCAAGGTGCCGTGGTCGCTGCCCTCGGCGCGCCCGGCCTACGACGGGGAGCCGGCCGCGGTGCTGCTGTCCAGCGACGCCGACCATCCGTCGGTGTTGTCGCGGATCTCGGCCGGTGAACGCGTCATCTCCGCGCCGGCCGCACAGTCCGGTGAGCGGCTGGTCGACGCGGTGGCGGTGATGGATCGGCTGCGCACCGCGGGGCCGTGGGAGAGCCAGCAGACCCACGATTCGCTGCGGCGCTACCTGCTGGAGGAGACCTACGAGCTGTTCGATGCGGTGCACGGCGGGGACCTGACCGAGCTGCGCGACGAGCTCGGCGATGTGCTGCTGCAGGTGTTGTTCCACGCCCGCATCGCCGAAGAGGCCCCCGAGCAGGGGTTCGGGATCGACGACGTGGCCGATGCGCTGGTGCGCAAGCTGGGCAATCGGGTGCCGGCGGTGCTGGCCGGGGAGCAGATCTCGCTGGAGGACCAGCTGGCGCAGTGGGAGCAGCGCAAGGCGCTGGAGAAACAGGCGCGGGAATCCTGCATGGACGACATCCCGACCGCGCAGCCGGCGCTGGCGCTGGCGCAGAAGGTGCTGGCCCGCGCCGACGGGGCCGGGGTGCCGGCCGACCTGGTGCCCGATGCGGTCACCGCGGTCACGGTGTCGGCCGAGACCGATGCTGAGCACGCGCTGCGTTCGGCGGTGCTGGAGTTCATGGCCGACGTGCGCGCCGCCGAACGTGCGGTGGCCGCCGCCCGGCGCGGCGCTGACCCCACTTTCAGCGGAGCCGCCGAACTCGACGACGCCCCGCTGGCCGTGATCGGCGAGGACGAGTGGCGCGCGCACTGGCCCGCCGCGGGTACCTCCGGCGAATAACCAGCGAACAAGGGCGTCGAAAAGCCGCTCCCTGCCGCATCGACTGTGCACACTGGTCGCGGGGGACTTGTTGCCGCCTCCCACGCGCCCAGGTGCAGGTCAGCCGCTTCTGCGCGTTCGCGTGGGAACATGGGCTGCGACCAGAGTGGGTTGAGGAGACGACCGGTGACACGGGTGCGGTGGCTACAGGCGGTGGCCGTGATCGGCGCGACAGCGCTGCTCATGGCTGCCAGCTGCTCGTGGCAGCTGGGTAGCCGCATCCCGGAGGGGGTGCCGCCCCCGCCCGGGGACCCGGTCCCGGCGATCGACACCTACGCCTCGGGCCGGCCCGCCGACCAGCTGCACGACTGGGCGGCCGAGCGGGCGCCGGCGCTGGGCATCCCGGTGACCGCGCTGGAGGCCTACGCCTATGCGGCGCGGGTGGCCGAGGTGGAGAACCCCGACTGCAACCTGGCGTGGACGACGCTGGCCGGTATCGGGCAGGTGGAAAGTCACCACGGCACCTACCGCGGGTCCGATGTCGCGGCCAACGGTGATGTCTCGCCCCCGATCCGCGGTGTGCTGCTCGACGGCACCGGCGGCAACCTGGAGATCCTCGACCACGACGCGGTCAGCCATGAGGGCGAGGAGCCGTTCGCCCGCGCGATGGGGCCGATGCAGTTCATCCCGGAGACGTGGCGGCTCTACGGGGTGGACGCCAACAACGACGGCGATGTCAGCGCCGACAACATCGACGACGCCGCGCTGTCGGCGGCGGGGTATCTGTGCTGGCGCGGCAAGGATCTGTCCAAGCCGCGGGGATGGATGGATGCGCTGCGCGCCTACAACCACTCCGACCAGTACGCACGCAACGTGCGGGACTGGGCGACGGCCTATGCGAACGGACATGCCCTCTGAACACGCCGGTACGCCGCCCACGCTCTAGGGTGATGGCCGAGGCCGTTACTCACCCGTCTGGTCACCAGACGCTGCATGCCCGTCACGTCCCCGAGATCTAGGAGGCAACAGTGCCCATCATCGAGCAGGTCGGAGCCCGCGAAATCCTCGATTCCCGGGGGAACCCGACAGTCGAGGTCGAGGTCGGCCTGCTGGACGGCACCGTCGCGCGGGCTGCGGTGCCCTCGGGTGCCTCCACCGGTGAGCATGAGGCCGTCGAGTTGCGGGACGGTGGTTCGCGCTATCTGGGCAAGGGTGTGCAGAAGGCCGTCGAGGCGGTGCTCGACGAGATCGCGCCCGCGGTGATCGGGCTGGGCGCCGACGAGCAGCGCCTGGTCGATCAGGCGCTGGTGGACCTCGACGGCACCCCGGACAAGTCCCGGCTGGGCGCCAACGCGATCCTCGGGGTGTCGCTGGCGGTGGGCAAGGCCGCCGCGCAGGCCGCCGAGCTGCCGCTGTTCCGCTACATCGGCGGACCCAACGCGCACATCCTGCCGGTGCCGATGATGAACATCATCAACGGCGGTGCGCACGCCGACACCGGTGTCGATGTGCAGGAGTTCATGATCGCCCCGATCGGCGCGCCGAGCTTCAAGGAGGCGCTGCGCTGGGGTGCGGAGGTGTACCACGCGCTGAAGTCGGTGCTCAAGAAGCAGGGTCTGGGAACCGGTCTCGGCGACGAGGGCGGCTTCGCCCCCGACCTGCCGGGCACCACGGCCGCGCTGGATCTGATCGGCACGGCGATCGAGGCCGCCGGGCTGAAGGTGGGGGCCGACGTCGCGCTGGCTCTCGACGTGGCGGCCACCGAGTTCTACACCGACGGCACCGGGTACGCCTTCGAGCGGGAGACCCGCACCGCCGAGCAGATGGCGGCGTTCTACGAGGAGCTGCTGGGCGGCTACCCGCTGGTGTCGATCGAGGATCCGCTCTCCGAGGACGACTGGGACGGCTGGGTGACGCTGACCAACGCGATCGGCGACAAGGTGCAGTTGGTCGGCGACGACCTGTTCGTCACCAACCCGGAGCGTCTCGAGGACGGCATCGAGAAGGGTGCGGCCAACGCGTTGCTGGTGAAGGTCAACCAGATCGGCACGCTGACCGAGACATTGGATGCGGTGGTGCTGGCCCACAACGCCGGCTACAAGACCATGATGAGTCACCGCAGCGGTGAGACCGAGGACACCACGATCGCCGATCTGGCGGTGGCGGTGGGCAGCGGCCAGATCAAGACCGGTGCGCCGGCCCGCAGCGAGCGGGTGGCCAAGTACAACCAGCTGCTGCGTATCGAAGAGGAGTTGGGCGACGCCGCCCGCTACGCCGGCGACCTGGCCTTCCCTCGCTACACCCCGGAGTCCAAATAGCCTGTGCCCGAAGCGAAACGGCCCGATCCGAAGCGGCGGGGCCCGGCGTCCCGGCCCGGCAAGCCGCGCGGGACGTCGCGCCGCACCGCGTCGAGCGCGTCCAAGGAC
>NZ_JBSWXU010000182.1:0-9259 GCF_056160785.1 Mycobacterium sp. ABE4_509
CCGCCGATGCGCGGCCGGTGTGGGCCCGGGCGCTGGGTGTGCGGGTGCCCGAGACCGGGGCGTCGGAACGGCTGTGGCCCGAGACGGTGGCCGCCGCGCAGTTCACCTCCGGCCTGGTGGCCAACCGCTCGGTGGCCGTGCGTAACAGCCTGCGCACCGGGCTGGGGTTGGCGCTGGCCGTGGCGGTGACCCAGTGGTTTCCCGTCGAGCACGGTTTCTGGGTCGTGCTGGCGGCGTTGTCGGTGCTGCGTTCCAGCGCGCTGACCACCGGCACCCGGGTGTGGCGTGCGGTGATCGGCACGGCGATCGGATTTCTGTTGGGGGCGTCGCTGATCAGCCTCGTCGGGGTGGACCCCGCGGTGTTGTGGGTGCTGATGCCGGTGGTGGTGTTCGGGTCGGCCTATGTGCCCGAGATCGCGTCGTTCACCGCCGCGCAGGCTGCGTTCACGATGATGGTGCTGATCTTCTTCAACCTGATCGCCCCCAGCGGGTGGCAGGTGGGCCTGGTCCGGGTGCAGGACGTGGTGGTCGGCGCGCTGGTGGGGGTGGCGGTGTCGCTGCTCTTGTGGCCGCGGGGCGCGACCGCGTCGGTGACCCGCTCGATCGATGCCGCGCGGACCCTGTTCGCCCGCTATCTGCGGGTGGCGGTGCTGCGGATCACCCGCGGGGCGTTCGAGGAGCGCCGCGACGAGGTCACCCTGCTCAGCCACGACGCGCTCGTCGCGTCCCGGGTGGTCGACGACGCGGTGCGCCAGTATCTGTCGGAGAGCAGCGGGGAGACCGATTTCCGGGCACCGGTGGTGCGCTCGTTCAACCGTGCGATCCGGTTGCGCGCGACGGCGGATCTGATCGCCGACATCCCGACTCCGCCGCCGCTGGCCGCCTATCCCAACGTCCGGAAGGTGGTGGAGTTCCACGTCGAGGCGATCTGCGACCGGCTGGCCGGGCATTTCGATGCGACGCAGGCGTGGGTGCCGATCAGCGACGACTTCGTGCGCGCGCTGCGCTCGGAGGTGCCCGACGACGACCTCGGCGTCGCGGCGGCGCTGCCGCTGCTGACCGTGGCCGCCGCGCTCGGCGAGCTGGAGCTGATCTACCCGCTGCAGCCCGAGCCCGCCTGATCGCCGGATCAGCGGGGGCGGTGCGGCCGCAGCGCGTCGGGCGGGACGGCGCCGAACTTGCCGGCGTTGAAGTCCTCGACGGCCTCGATCAGCTCGGACTTGGAGTTCATCACGAACGGGCCGTACTGGAAGACGGGTTCTCGGATGGGTTTGCCGCCCAGCAGCAGAACCTCCAGCGCGGGCCGGTTCGAATCCTGGTTCGGCTCCGCGGTCACGCTGACGCGGTCGCCGGGTCCGAGCACGGCGAGCTGCCCCTGATGGATGGGGTGGGCGACCGGGCCGACTGCGCCGCCCCCGGACAGCACGTACACCAGCGCGTTGAAGTCCCGGTTCCAGGGCACGTTGAGCCTGGCCCCGGGTTCGATGGTGGCGTGCGCCAACGTGATCGGGGTGTGTGTCGAGCCGGCGCCGCGCCGCGGTCCCTGGGTGGTGTCGATCTCGCCGGCGATGACGCGCACCAGCGCGCCGCCGTCGGCGCTGGACAGCAGGGCCACCTGGTTGCCCTCGATGGCCTGGTATCTGGGGTCGGCGAACTTGTCGCGCTTGGGCAGGTTCACCCACAGCTGGATGCCGTGGAACAGCCCGCCGCTGTCGACCAGTTCGGCCGGCGGGGTCTCGATGTGCAGGATGCCCGACCCGGCGGTCATCCACTGGGCGGCGCCGTCGGTGATCAGGCCGCCGCCGCCGTGGGAGTCCTGGTGGGCGAAGCTGCCGTCGATCATGTAGGTGACGGTCTCGAATCCGCGGTGGGGGTGCCAGTCGGTGCCGCGGGGTTCGCCGGGCTGGTATTCGACCTCGCCCATCTGGTCCATGTGCACGAACGGATCCAGGTCGCGGGCGTTGACGCCGGCGAATGCGCGCACGACGGGGAATCCCTCGCCTTCGTAGCCGCGCGGGCCGGTGGTCAGTGATCGCGCCGGCCGGTCGGTGTCGGTCCGGTGATGCGGGGCAGGGTGAGCGTTTCTGCGGTGACGGCAGGCATGCCCCAGCCAACCGGACTGCGGTCCGATCAATTCCCGCGCCCGTCCAGCACCCGGACGTTGTGGGCCACGTCGCGGCTCTCGGCTTCGGCGATCCACTCGATCAGCCGGTTGATGGTGTCACTGGTGTGCAGGTAGTAGGAGCCCAACACGGCTGCCCAGGCGTCGTGGATCCCGATGTAGGCCCGGCGACGACGCTGGTGGACGTCGAGTTGGTTGGCGAAGGCCCAGGCCAGGTCCCGGAAGATGCGCAGCACGTAGTTGAGCACCGGGTCCTCGCAGGGCAGGATCGCGCGGATCAGCTTCACCCGCGGGGAGAGTTCGGCGACGGTGTCGAGGAAGATCGCGACCTCGTCGGCGAGCAGCGTGTTGATCCGGTTGAAGTCGGCTTCCAGGGACGCCATGTCGTCGGTGCCGACCATCGCCGCCGCGATCCCGAGGTCGAGGTTCACGTGGGAGTTCACCGCGGTCAGCATGTGCTGCAGGATGATCGGCTCGTCGTATTCGTGTCCGTCGAAGCACCACTGCCACACGTGGGTGGGTGCTTCGTAGTCCGCCGGGTGGAAGTAGGCGTTGAGCGCGTCGAAGTAGCGCTGGGCGAAGACGGTGTCGAAGCGCACCATCCGGGCGTTGTCGTCGAAGTAGTCCCCGGCGGCGACCTTGTCCCGGATCACCAGGGTGGCCCTCTTGTAGACGGTCGCGAAATAGCCGATGCCGTTTCCGAATTCGATGGACCAGTCGATGATCTCGTCGAATCTCGCGATCACGTCGTCGACGGTTCGCACCCGCTCGAGGCGGGGGAGCTTGGCCACCGGGTAGGACGTCGGCCCCGGCGGCCACCCGCCGATCGCCGCCGCCCCGGCCGGGGCGGGTGGGCCGGAGTCCGGGCCCTGTCCGGAGCCTGATTCGGGGGGTTCGCCACGCATCCGTTGCAGCGTGGCCAGACCCCGCTCGATCAGCGCCGAGCCGTCGATGCCGTCCAGATCGACCATCGTCGCGGCCGGCAGCGTGGCCACGATGTCGCCGGTGCGTTCGGTGATGAAGTCGGCCGCACCGACCAGGGCGGTCTCGACGGCTCGCAGCCCGGCCAGCAGGTCGGCTGCCTCCCCGGCGGCCGAACTCAGCGATCGCACCGCCGGGGCGGCGAGTTCGGCCAGGCCGTCGTCGACCGAGACGCAGAGCTCGCCGAGCATGCACAGCGAATCGGCCTGCAGTGCCTGCGCCGCCTCGGCGTCGATGTGTTGCCGCGCTCCGGATCCGGCACCGTCCATTGCAGCTCCCCCTACCCCCCGCGGACCGGCCACCCGCCGACCATGCCCGTTGTATCACGGGCTGCGAGTGGCCGCGGACCTGATCGTGGACATCGAGCAAAGCTGATTCGCCGGTAGCGAAGCACGCCGATTCGCCGGCTGCGATGATGCTGCGATGACGACCGAGACGGCGAGCCCTACTGCGCAGGAGCCCGCCGTCACCGAGTTCCTGGCATCGGTCGGCACCGGTCCGGCGGCGCTGGTGTTCGAGGGCGAAGCCGGCATCGGCAAGACGACGGCGTGGTCGCAGGCCGTGGCCGCCGCCCGGCAGCGCGGCTACCGGGTGCTCTGCGCCCGGGTGGGGCAGGCCGAGTCGGTGCTGGCCTACGCCGCGGTCGCCGACCTGCTCGCCGACATCGACGACGTGGTGCTCGCGCAGCTGCCGGAGCTGCAGCGGCTGGCGGTCAACCGGGTCCTGTTCCGGGCCGGCGGTGAGGGGCCCGCGACCGATCAGCGGGTGACCGCAGCGGCGTTCGGCGCCCTCGTCGAGGCCGTCGCGGCGCAGGCGCCGACGGTCATCGCGATCGACGACGCGCAGTGGCTGGATCCCTCGAGCAGGGCCGTCCTGGCCTTCGCCACCCGCCGGCTGCACGGGCACATCGGCGTGCTGGCCACCGAGCGTCGCGACGTCGACGGCCTGGCGGCGACGTCCTGGCTGGAGCTGGAGCGCCCCGACGAGGTCGCACGGGTCCGGTTGTGGCCGTTGTCCATCGGCGCTCTGCACAGTGTCCTGGTCGATCGGTTCGGCCACGGTTTCCCGCGTGCGGTGCTGGTGCGCATCTCCGAGATCAGCGGCGGCAACCCGTTCTACGCCATCGAACTCGCCCGGGTGCTCGACAGCGCCGAGCCGCACGCGCAGCCGGAGTTGCCGCCCACCCTGGCGGAGTTGGTGCGGGCCCGCACCGCCGGCTATCGCGGGGAGACCGCCGAGGTGCTGCTCACGCTGGCCTCGGTCTCGGCCGCCACCGTCGAGCTGCTGGCCCGCGCCGCCGGGACCACCGTCGGGCATGTCCTCGAACTCCTCGCCGAGGCCGAGCGCGACGGGGTCGTCGCCATCGACGGCGTGCGGGTGAACTTCACCCACCCGTTGCTCGCCCGCGGCGTGTACTCCGAGGCGGCACCCGGGCGGCGCCGCGCGGTGCACCGTGTCCTTGCCACCGTCGAGGAGTTACCCGAGCTGCGGGCCCGCCACCTGGCGCTGGCCGCCACCACCTCCGACGAGTCCACGCTGAGCGCACTCGATTCCGCCGCGCAGGCCGCCCGGGAGCGCGGCTCGCCGGCGGCGGCGGCCGAACTCCTCGAGCTCGCGATCGGCCTGGGCGGCGACAAGCCGATGCGCCGGATCCGCGCCGCGGGCGATCACTTCCAGGCCGGTGACACCCACCGTGCCCGCGCCCTGATCGAGGACGTCCTCGACGAGTTGCGGCCGGGGTGGCTGCGTGCGATCGCCTTGAATCTGCTTGCTGCCGTGCTGATCTACGACAACAACTTCGTACCTGCGGCGGCGTTGCTGAAGCAGGCCGCCGAGAACGCCGCCGACGCGCCGCCGGTTCTGGTGCAGACCCTGATGTCGTTGACGTTCGCCAGCGGGATGGGCTCACTGGCCGACGGCAGCGACCCCGCCGGGTGGGTGGACGAGATGATGGGCACCGCGCGCCGGGCGGTGACGGTGGCCGAGGATCTCGGTGCGCCGTCGGTGCTGTCCCAGGCTCTGACGATGTGGGTGCACACCGGTTTCATTCACGGCCACGGGCTCGACGGGGCCGCCCTGCAGCGCGCGCTGGAGCTCGAAGAACCCGACGACGACGTGCCCACCCCGTATCGGGCGAGCATGGTGGCGGCGTTGATCGCGGCCTGGACAGGCGATCTCGACAGTGCTCGGATTCAGATCCAGGCGGTGCGTGAGCACTGCGTGCAGCGCGGCGACGACCGCAACATGATGGCGGTGGAGGCCTACAGCGCGTTGATCGCGATGTGGAGCGGCGATCTGGGCACGGCGGCGCTGCTGGCCGATGAGGCGGTGCAGCGGGCCCAGCAGCTCGGCGGTGAGCATGTCGAGGTCATTCCGCTGACGGTGCGCGCCGCCGTCGCGGCCTACCGCGGGCAGGTCTCGCTCGCCGAGGCGGACTGCGCTGCGGTGCTGGAGGCCGTCGACAAGTCCGGTTCGGTGCGGATGGCCGACTGGGCGCACATGACGGCGGGTTTCCTCGCGGTCTCCCGCGGCGATCACGAGGCCGCGGTCACCGCGTTGCAGCCGCTGGTCGACCGGCTGCCGTGGGTGCCGGGTATCGAGCTGATGCAGGGCTGGTTCCTGCCCGACGCCGCCGAGGCGATGGTGGGGCTGGGCCGGCTCGACGACGCGGGCGAGATCTGTGACCTGTTGCTGTCGCAGGGCCGGCGGTTCGACCGCGCGTGGATGCTGGCGACCGGGGCCCGCTGCCGGGCGATGGTGCTGGCCGCCCGCGGCTCGGTGGATGAGGCGGTGGCCTCGGCGCAGCAGGCCATGGCCGAACACGATCGGCTGCCGATGCCGTTCGAGCGGGCCAGAACCGCGCTGCTGCTGGGGCAGCTGCAGCGCCGCAAGAAGCTCAAGGACTCGGCCGCGGCGACACTGCAGGACGCGCTGGGCGCCTTCGAGTCGATGGGGTGCGCGCTGTGGGTCCGCCGGGCGCGTGCCGAGTTGGCCCGCACGAACGTCAAGCGCGGCCCCGAGGCGCAGCTGTCGCCGACCGAACAACGGGTGGCCGAACTGGCGGCCTCCGGGATGACCAACCGCGACATCGCCGCGGCGCTGTTCATCAGCGCCAAGACCGTGGAGTCCAACCTGAGCCGGGTGTACCGCAAGCTGGGGATCCGTTCGCGGGCCGAACTCGGGCGCCGGATCGACCCGGCTCCCTGAGCGCCCGTGCCGCGGGTGCGTTCAGCGGCGCGCCGGTTCGGTCAGCACCGGCCTGCCCTCGCGCAGCCGGATCGCCCGCAGCGCTGCGCGCGCCATCGGGCCGGTGGGTTCGAGTGTGCCGGCGTCGTTGAGGCGGAACGGCGGCCGGGCCGTGGCGCGCCCGAGTTTCCAGCGCAGCCGGTCGAGTTGGCGGAACGGCCACAGCACCCAGGGTTCCTCCAGCCGGTGCACGTCGCATCGCGGCTGGGTCGAGCCCAGCGCGTCGAGGATGGCGTTGACGGCGGCGCGCGCCGCCTCGTTGGCGCCTTCCATGGTCGCCAGGTCGGTGTGGGTGCGGACGAAGTCGGCGGCCAGGAACAGGTTGGGGAGGGCGGTGGCCGCGCCGGGCCGGTTCGCCCAGGAGCCGGGGGTGTTGATCAGCAGCGGTTCGGCGTTGGTGGCCCGGCCCGGGTTGGGGAACTCGATCGCCGGGTCGAGGAACCAGGCCACCACGTTGGACTCGTCGAGGGAGCCGTCGTCGATGTGGTCGACCAGCTGCGCCCAGACTTCGCGGCGGATCTCCTCCTTGGTGCAGGCCTTGGCGATTTTCCCGGTGACCGGTCCCGGGACGTCCCAGGCCGAGACGTCGATCGACAGGATTCCCTCGACCCGGCCGTCACCGCGCTGTTCGAGGTCCACGTCGGGCCAGAACTGGCCTTGGGAGATCGCGGTCAGCGCCCACTCGGAGTCGATGAAGATGGCGTGGCCGTGCTCGAGCGGCACGTCGGTGTCGAGGTAGAACATGACGCCGGTCATCCAGTCCCAGCGCAGCCCGGCCAGCCGCGCCAGCGCCGGGTCGGCGGCGCGCATGGCCGGTGAGATCAGTTCGCGCAGCCGCTCGACCGGCAGTGCGGCGATGTAGAGGTCCGCGTCGACGGCTTCGGCGCCGTGCGGGGTGCTGACGGTGACACCGGTGATCGTCTGGCCGTCGCAGTGGATGCCCGCGACTTCGCAGCCCGGCCGCAGCGTCACGCCGCGGGCCCGCAGGTGGTCCAGCCAGGGATCGATCCACACCTCGCTGGTCGGGCCGTCGAGGACGTTGTCGACCCGGCTGTTGAGCTGGAGCATGTCGTAGATCAGCTGGCACAGCACGGCCCCGCCGGTGCGCGCCGACATGTCCTCGGCCTTGGCCGCGACCAGGGTCCGGGTCATCCCGGTCGCGAGGAACTTCTGGTAGGCCGGCGTTTTTCCTTCTGCGGCAACGAATTCCCACCAGCTCATCTGCTCGAATTCGTGCAGTCGCCGTTCGTCGCAGGAGGTCATCATCGTCAGGATGCGGTCGATGAAGAAGGCGAACTCGGCGAGCGGGACACCGGCGTTGAACGCGATCTCGCGCAGCCCACGCAGGCCGGTGAGCAGTTCGTCGAGGGTTCTGGGGATGCCCAGCGGGGTGACGATCTCGGTGCGGCCGTCGCCCTGGGCCATCAGGACCTCGCTGCACCGGGTCAGGTGGTCGTAGACCGTCACCGGGCCGCTCGGGATCCGTTTCATGGTGTCGGTGATGTGCCGGTAGAAGCCGGGGAAGAAGCGGAATCCGTGTTCACCAGGCAGGTCGGGCCGCCCGCCACTCCCGGATCCAGGCACCGGCATGGACCGCGCCTTGCCGCCGAAGGCGTCGCGCGCCTCGTAGACGGTCACTTCGAAGCCGCGCTCAGCCAGTTCGTGTGCCGCGCTGAGCCCGCCGACTCCCCCACCCAGGATCGCCACGCTGGTCACGCCGATCACCCTAACCAGCGGCCGGGCCCCGCGGCAGTGCCGGGTTTCGGATCTGACGGATCAGGCAACTAGACCGGTGGCATATTTTCCCGTTGCCCCAACAGATTTGGAGTGATCATGATCGTGCTCGGCATTATTCTGCTGCTCATCGGCTACTTCACCAGTTTGTCGATTCTGTACACGATCGGCGGCATTCTGGTCGTCGTCGGCATCGTGCTGTGGATTCTGGGCGCCATCGGCAAGCCGGTTGGCGGTCGAAAAGTCTGGTTCTAGGCCTCAGCTGAGCACGGCCAGTGCCGCCGCACGGGCGTCGGCGGCGCTGGCCGTGGCCAGGACCGCGGCGGCCGCCTGCTGACATTGCGGCAGGGTCACCTGGGCGAGTTTGGCCCCGACGCCCCGCACCGCCGCGGCGGCCGCCGACAGTGACGTGACGCCCAATCCGGTCAACACGCAGGCCAGCAGCGGATCCGCGGCGGCTTCGCCGCACACACCGACCGGCTTGCCGGCGGCAGCCCCGGCGCGCACAGCCATCGCGACCAGCGCCAGCACGGCCGGCTGCCACGGGTCAGTCAGCGTGGCCAGATCTGCCGACATCCGGTCGGCGGCCATCGTGTACTGCGCCAGATCGTTGGTTCCGATCGACAGGAAGTCGACGTGGGCCAGCACGTGCTCGGCCAGCAGCGCCGCGGCGGGGACCTCGATCATCACTCCCGGGGTGAGCCCGCGCTCGCGGCATTTGGCGGCGAACCGTTCGGCTTCGTCGGGTGTGGCGATCATCGGCGCCATCACCCACGGCTGGTTGCCGGTTCGCTTGGCCGCCTCGGCGATTCCGTCGAGCTGGCGCTCGAGCAGGCCGGGGTTGTGCTCGGCGATGCGGATGCCGCGCACGCCGAGTGCGGGGTTGGCCTCGTCGGGGTGCCCGGCGAATTCGAGCGGCTTGTCCGACCCGGCGTCGAGGGTGCGCACGACGACCTTCTTGCCGGCGAACGCCTCGAGCACCTCGCTGTAGATGTCGGCCTGCTCGTCGACGCTGGGTTCGGTGTCGGTGTTCAGGAAGCACAGCTCGGTGCGGAACAGTCCGACTCCCTCGGCGGGGGTTTCGGCCGCCGAGCGCGCGGCGGCTCCGTCCTGCACGTTGGCCAGTACGGCGACGGCGTGGCCGTCGGCGGTGGCGCCGGGCCCGGACCAGTGGGC
>NZ_JBSWXU010000183.1:0-9135 GCF_056160785.1 Mycobacterium sp. ABE4_509
GAGCAGGCGCGCCAGGATCAGCCGGCCAACTCCTCGGACGCGGCGGCGACCGCGGCCGCGACGGCCGGGCCCACCCGCGGGTCCAGCGCACTGGGCACGATGTGGTCGACGCCGAGGTCGTCGCCGATCACCGAGAAGATCGCCTCGGCGGCCGCGACCTTCATCTTCTCGGTGATACGGCGTGCGCCCGCGTCGAGCGCCCCGCGGAACACCCCCGGGAAGGCCAGCACGTTGTTGATCTGGTTGGGGAAGTCGCTGCGACCGGTCGCCACCACGGCGGCGTACTTGCGTGCCGCGTCGGGGTGGATCTCCGGGTCGGGATTGGAGAGCGCGAACACGATGCCACCGGGAGCCATCGTCGCGATGATCTCCTCGGGCACCACTCCCGCCGACAGGCCCAGGAACATGTCGGCACCGTCCACCGCCTCGGCGACCCCGCCGGTACGGCCGCTCGGGTTGGTGCTCTCGGCGAGCTCGACCTTGAACGGGTTCAGGTCCGTCCGACCGCTGTGGATGATGCCCTTGGAATCCAGCACCGTGATGTCGGTGATGCCCTTGGCCAGCAGAATGTTCGCGCAGGCCACACCGGCAGCGCCGGCACCGGAGATGACGACCCGCAGATCGTGCATGTCACGGTCGAGCGCCCTGCAGGCGCCCTGCAGCGCGGCGAGCACCACGATCGCGGTGCCGTGCTGATCGTCGTGCATCACCGGGCAGTCCAGCGCCTCGATGACACGCCGCTCGATCTCGAAGCAGCGCGGTGCCGAGATGTCCTCGAGGTTGACCGCGCCGAAGGTGGGGCGCAGCCGGACCAGGGTCTCGACGATCTCGTCGGGATCCTTGGTGTCCAGCACGATCGGGATGGAATCCAGGCCGCCGAAGGACTTGAACAGCGCGCTCTTGCCCTCCATCACCGGCAGCGAGGCCGCCGCCCCGATGTCTCCCAGCCCCAGCACCGCGCTGCCGTCGCTGACCACCGCGACCAGCCGGTTGGCCCAGGTGTACTTCGCGGCGAGCGTCCTGTCGCCGGCGATCGCGCGGCTGACCTGCGCGACACCGGGCGTGTAGGCGATCGACAACGCTCGCTGGGTGTCCAGTGGCGACTTCAACTCCACCGAGAGCTTGCCGCCCTCATGGGCGTCGAAGATCTCGCTGTCCTCGATGACAACCTGGGGGGTGCGCACCTGCTGCGAGTCTCCACGCGAGGTTACGACGACGTTATCGGCCACGGCCGTCAGGGTAGCCGAACCCGCGTTCTCACATCGACGGGTTCCCCTTTCGTGAGCCGATGACCGGCGCCGTCGGCGCGTACCATCCAGCTAGCCGATCACCGGGGACTGTCGGAGAAGGGAAGCCAACGGATGCCGTCGTTTCGCGCGTTGCCGCCGTCGTTGATGCGCCAGGGCGCACGCGGGCGGGACACCAACGAACCCGACGCCTCACGCATCCACGTGCCGGTGTCCGCCGCAATGGTCGACTGCGGCGTCTACTGCGACGGCACCCGGCTGCCCGGGAGATTCACCCACGCCGCCGCGCTGCAGCGGGTGCACGAGATCGAAGCCGAGGGCAGGAGCGCGTTCGTCTGGATCGGACTGCACGAGCCCGACGAGCACCAGATGCAGGCCGTCGCCGACGTGTTCTGCCTGCACGAGCTGGCCGTCGAAGACGCCGTGCACGCCCATCAGCGGCCGAAACTCGAGCGGTACGACAAGACGCTGTTCATGGTGCTCAAGACCGTGAAGTACGTCGATCACGAGTCGATGGCCAACATGCGTCAGATCGTCGAGACCGGCGAGGTGATGATGTTCGTCGGCTCCGACTTCGTCGTCACGGTGCGCCACGGCGAGCACGGCGGGCTGGCCGGCGTGCGCAAGGTACTGGAGGACTCCCCTGCCTCGCTGAAACTCGGCCCCTACTCGGTGATGCACGCCATCGCCGACCACGTCGTGGACACCTACCTGGCCGTCGCCGACCTGATCGAGACCGACATCGACGCGATGGAGGGAGACATCTTCTCTCCGCTGACGCCGACCGACATCGAGAGCATCTACCTGCTCAAACGGGAGGTCGTCGAGCTGCGCCGCGCAGTCACCCCGCTGGCCACCGACCTGCAGCGGATCAGCAGAGAACACGACGACCTGATCAACGTCGAGATCCGCCGCTATATGCGCGACGTGCTCGACCACACCATCAAGGCCTCCGAGACCATCGCCAGCTACGACGAGCTGCTCAGCTCACTGGTGCAGGCGGCGCTGGGCAAGGTCGCGATGCAGCAGAACGTCGACATGCGCAAGATCTCGGCCTGGGTGGCCATCGCCGCGGTCCCGACTGCGCTGGCGGGCATCTACGGCATGAACTTCAAGGACATGCCGGAGCTGGACTGGTCATTCGGCTACCCGACGGCGCTGCTGGTGATGGTGATCGTCTGCCTGCTGCTGTACCGCACGTTCCGGCGCAACAACTGGCTCTAGCCGCTGCAGCGATTCGGGCGGCTCGCCGCTCACGCCGGATTGGCGGCTCGCCGCTCACGCCGGATTGGCGGCTCGCCGCTCACGCCGGATTGGCGGCTCGCCGCTCACGCCGGATTGGCGGCTCGCCGCCGTGGGTCCGCTGTATCGACCCCGTCGGCCACCCACGCCTCGCGCATCGCATCCGCCCCCTTGAGCCGCACCCACGCCGCCTCCGTCGCAGTGATCGGCACCGCCGACAACACCGTCACCGCAGACAACGGCTCGGGCAGCACCACATCGTCGATGTCACTGGACCCCAGCAGAAAAGCACTGAAAGTCGCGCCCTGCCACAACGGTGTCTCGAGGTCGATCAAGGCATCCGGTTCCAGGATCAGACCCTCCACCGCGGGGGAAGCCGCCACCACCGCAATGGACCGCGCCAGCCCGACCGGCACCGGACCCCGCAGAGCCACCACCACCTCGGCCCGCGGGCCCCGCACGGGATCAGCGACGAACTCCGCCGGGTCCACCATCGGGTTCCTCGAGCAACCCAGCGAAACATATTGCGCCGCACCGCCATCGGGCATCTCGAACCTGAGCACATCGATACGGTCGGAACCCAGGAACGTCACGCTGGCGGTACCGGGCTCGGCCACCACACCGGCACCGGCGAAATGGTCGCCGAGCCGCGCGCGGACCGTGGCGAGGACATCGGTCACCGGCGGGCCCCCCGGGCCGGGTCAGCCCCCGGCGCAGCATCGAACACCAGCTGCGTCATCGAGGGCACACCGTAGAGCCCGAAACGCGCGTTCTGCAACATCGTCACGGCACTGCTGGGATATCCGTCGGCGGCCAGCAGGCGGGTCAGATCGTCAAGCGCGCCAGGAGATCCCGGCCGCGCTCAGCGCTCTGCGGGTCACAGAGCACGTCGTAGCGCCCGGCCACCAATTGCATGGTCGAGCTGAAATCTCTTGTCCCCCGGGCCATCGCGTACGGGATCGCCGAGGTGATGAGCCCGAAGAACACACCGGCGACCAGACCGGTGACCAGGGCGCTCCACGGATTGGGGCTGAAGAACCCCAGGATCAGGCCGATGAACAGGCCCAGCCAGGCCCCGGTGAGCACCCCGCCACCGAGCACCTTCGGCCAGGTCAGCCTTCCGGTGACCCGCTCGACCTGCATCAGGTCGACACCGACGATGGTCACCTGTTCGACCGGGAACTGCTGGTCGGAAAGATAATCGACGGCGCGCTGCGCCTCCGCATAGGTCGGGTACGAGCCGACCGGCCACCCCTTCGGTGGCGTCGGCAGGCCGACCGGGCGGCCGCGTCCTGAGGCGGGGACGCCGGCTGCCGCACCTGGATTCTGTCCGGGCTGGAACGGGCTGGTCATGTCCTTGTACTCCTTCGATAGCGCGGCGTGTCAGCGGCTGTCTTCATTGTCAACGTTCCTGGTAGCCGAAAGGTGCCCGGTCTGACGCACACCTCGGGTAGCTGGACTTACGCTAGGTTGATCAGCATGACAAATCCGGACGACGACGCAGGCAGAAACGAACGCTCCGAGTCCACCACGGGTGGGTACGAACCTCCATTCGGAGGATACGAAGCATCGTCGGGCGGCCAATCTCCCAGCTCCCCGCCCGGGTCCTCGGACGACACCCCGCCGGCCTACAGTCCACCGCCGTCCGGCTACGTCCCGCCGGCCTACACCCCGTCGTCCGGATATCCCCCGCCGCCTCCCGGTGGCTACCCGCCGCCCTATCCCGACGCGGGGGCCCCGCCGCCGTACCCCGGGTATGGCGCAGGGGGCTATCCGCCGCCTCCGCCGTACGGGCCGGGCGGCTACCCGTCCGGCGACCTCGGCTACGGCGCACCGCCGGCCCAGGGAACCAACCAGTTCGCGATCGCCTCGCTGATCGCGTCGATCGTCGGGGTGTGCTGCGGCATCGGGTCGATCATCGGCATCGTGCTCGGCATCATCGCACTCAACCAGATCAAGCAGCGCGGACAGGGAGGTCAGGGGCTGGCCGTCGCGGGTATCGCCGTCGGTGCGGTGACGATGCTGATCAGCCTCGTCTGGACCTTCTCGGTCATAGCGAGCTGACCCGGCGGTCCCGGCGGCATGAGCGACAACCGGCCACCGTGGCAGCCGGACGAGTTCGGCGAACCACTCGATTACCCCGAAGGCGCCGGCCTGCCGCCGCCGGTCTACCCCACCCCGCACCCCGGGCTGCCCGGCTCGGGCTACCACAGCCCCTACCCGGATTTCGCCGCCTACCGGCAGCCGTCGGCACCGCCGGGCACCAACCGCAAGGCGATCGTGGCACTGGTGTGCGCGGTGGCGGGGGTGGCCTGCTGTCTGCCCTCGCTGGTGGGCCTGACCCTCGGCCTGATCGCCCGCAGCGAAACCAAGCGCACCGGCCAGGACGGCCACGGTCTGGCCGGTGCGGCCGTGCTCATCAGCGCACTGGTGATCGTCGGTTACGTCCTCTACGTGATCGTGTTCGCAGTGGTGAACGGTCCCTCGACCGGTTAGCCGGCCGGCGGGCTGAAGCGCTCGCCGGCGCGCTGCATGCCCGCCGCACGCCCCTGGGCAGCGATGACGAGCGCCATCTTGCGACTCGCCTCATCGATCATCTCGTCGCCCAGCATCACCGCGCCTCTGGCACCGCCCGCGCGCGAGGTGTGCCACTCGTAGGCTTCCAGGATCAGCTCGGCGTGGTCGTAGGCCTCCTGCCGGGGGCTGAAGATCTCGTTGCCGGCCTCGATCTGATCGGGATGCAGCACCCACTTGCCGTCAAAGCCCAACGCCGCCGAACGCCCGGCCACCCGCCGGAACGCTTCGGTGTCACGGACTTTCAGGTAGGGGCCGTCGATGGCGGCGATGCCGTGCGCCCGTGCGGCCACCAGGATCCGCATCAGTACGTGGTGATAGGCGTCGCCGACGTCGTAGCCCACGGGCTGCTCGCCGACCTCGAGAGTGCGCATGTTCAGGCTCGCCATCAGATCCGCCGGCCCGAGCACCAGCGCCTGCACCCGCGGACCGGCCGCGATCGCGTCGATGTTGGTCAGGCCTCTGGCGTCCTCGATCTGGACCTCGATGCCGATACCGCCCACCGGCAACCCGTGGGTGACCTCGAGCTGGCCGAGCAGCAGATCCAGCGCGTGGACGTGCGAGACGTCGGTCACCTTCGGGAGCACCAGGATGTCGATCGACGCGCCCGCGCGCGACACCACCTCGATGACATCGGCGTGGGTCCACGGGGTCGTCCAGTCGTTGACCCGCACCCCGCGCAACTGCCCCGCCCAACCGGACTCGGCCAGCGCGGCCGCGACCTGCGTGCGCGCTTGAGTTTTCGCATCGGGAGCGACGGCATCCTCCAGGTCCAGAAAGACCTGATCGGCGGGCAGCGCCTTGGCCTTCTGGATCATCTTCGTGCTGCTGCCCGGGACCGACAGGCACGTGCGACGGGGGCGATAACGGTTTTCCACGACAACACTCTCTACTCTTGACAACCATGGCGTCGGTCAACCGGGTCTATGCGGCCCGACTCGCGGGGATGGTGGTGCTGGGCCCCGACGGCGAATCGATCGGGCGCGTACGGGATGTGGTCATCGGCATCAGCATCGTCCGCCAGCGGCCCCGGGTCCTCGGCCTGGTCATCGAGTTGCTCAGCCGCAGAAGAATTTTCGTACCCATCCTGCGGGTCACCAACATCGAGCCCGGCGCGGTCACCCTGTCCACCGGAAACGTCTCGTTGCGGCGTTTCGCGCAGCGGCCCGGCGAGGTCCTGGTGCTCGGGCAGGTTCTCGAAACCCGTGTGCGCGTCGATGACCCCGACCTGACCCAGCTGGCCGGCATCGACGTCGTCGTGGTCGACCTCGGCATCGAGCAGACCCGCACCCGCGACTGGATGGTGACCAAGGTGGCGGTGCGCCCGCAGCGCAGACTGGGCCGGCGCAGCAACGTCTACACCGTCGACTGGCAGCACGTTCACGGCCTGACCCCGTCCGGGCTGGCCATGCCCGACCAGGGCGTGGCCCAGCTGCTGGAGCAGTTCGAGGGGCAGCGCCCCATCGAGGTCGCCGACGCCGTGCGCGAGCTGCCCGCCAAACGGCGCTACGAAGTGGTCAACGCGCTCGACGACGAACGCCTCGCCGACGTCCTGCAGGAGCTGCCCGAAGACGAACAGCTCGCGGTGCTGCGGCAACTGCAGACCGACCGGGCCGCCGACGTCCTCGAGGCGATGGACCCCGACGACGCCGCCGACCTGCTCGGCACCATGACACCCGCCGACGCCGAACAGTTCCTGCGCCGGATGGACCCCGAGGACTCCGAGGACGTGCGACGGCTGCTGAGCCACTCGCCGAACACCGCGGGCGGGCTGATGACCTCCGAGCCGGTGGTGCTCGCCCCGGACACCACCGTCGCCGAAGCCCTTGCGCGCGTTCGCGATCCGGACCTCACCCCGGCGCTGGCGTCGCTGGTGTTCGTCGCGCGGCCACCGACGGCCACCCCGACCGGGCGCTACCTGGGCTGCGTGCATCTGCAACGGTTGTTGCGCGAACCGCCGGCGGCCCTGGTCAGCGGCATTCTCGACACCGATCTGCCCAACCTGCGGCCCGAGGACTCCCTGGGTGCGCTGACCCGCTACTTCGCGGCCTACAACCTGGTGTGCGGTCCGGTGCTCGACGAGGAGAGTCACCTGGTCGGCGCCGTCTCCGTCGACGACGTCCTCGACCACCTGCTGCCCGACGACTGGCGCGAACGCGAGGCCGAACCGGTGATCGTCACCGCCGAGACACCGAAATGAGTGAGTCGAGCGCGCGTCAGCGGCTGGACACCCCGCGGGTATCGCGCGGCATCGGCCCCCGCCTCGACGTGGAGGCCGTGGGCAGGTTCAGCGAGCGGATCGCGCGGTTCCTGGGCACCGGCCGCTACCTGGCGATCCAGACCCTGGTGGTCATCGCGTGGATCCTGCTCAACATCGGGGCGTTCGCCTGGCAGTGGGACCCCTACCCGTTCATCCTGCTGAACCTCGCGTTCTCGACGCAGGCGGCCTACGCGGCACCGCTGATCCTGCTGGCCCAGAACCGGCAGGAGAACCGCGACCGGGTCGCCCTGGACCTGGATCGCCGCCGCGCCGAACAGACCAAGGCCGACACCGAGTACCTCGCCCGCGAACTGGCCGCGCTGCGCCTGGCCGTCGGCGAGGTCGCCACCCGCGACTACCTTCGCCGCGAGCTCGAGGAGATCCGCGAGTTGATCGCAGAACTGCGCCCCGACCACGAGTCCGACGAGTCGAGCAAACCGCCCGGCGACAAGCGCCCGCCGAGATCCGGATGACACTGCTGTGGCGATTGTTGTTACACAGCCGTGCCCCAATAGGTATGGTGACGGGGTTCACAGGCGATCTGACAGCTAGGACGGTTGAGTGCGCATAGGGGCAGTCTCGGCCCTCCGAGCAGCGCGGCGCCGAGCAACCGACGTCGTCCGCATGCCGATAGTCGGTGTCGCTGCGGTGATCACCCCCCTGGTGCTGGCCGGCGCCGTCGGCGGGTCACCCCACTCGGCGCACGATCCGGGCCGCGACTCCGAGGTGATGCCGCTGGCCGCTGTCGAGACGGCACCGGGAGAACCGTCCGGCGCGTCCGTCGTCGCCGTCACCAAGGTCCCCACCCCGCTGCGGGTCGCCGGGGCGAGTGCGTCGGCACCGCCGCCGGCCGCGGTGGTCAGCGCGCCCGGAACGCTGCGCATCCCGTCGATGGCCCTGGCGGCCTACCGCAATGCCGAGTCCATGATGGCCACGGCCTACCCCGGCTGCGGGGTGAGCTGGAACCTGTTGGCCGGCATCGGCCGCATCGAGTCCATGCACGCCAACGGCGGCGCCACCGACGCCCGCGGAACGGCGGTACGGCCGATCTACGGGCCCGCGCTGGACGGCACGCTGCCCGGCAACGAGGTCATCGTGCAGAGCCGCACCGCCGACCGGGTGGTCTACGCCAGGGCGATGGGCCCGATGCAGTTCCTGCCGGGCACCTGGTCGCGCTACGCCTCCGACGGTGACGGCGACGGCAAGGCCGACGTGCAGAACCTGTTCGACTCCTCGCTGGCGGCGGCCCGCTACCTGTGCAGCGGCGGTATGAACCTGCGCAACCAGGGCGACGTGATGGCCTCGATCCTGCGCTACAACAACTCGGTCGCCTACGCCCGCAACGTGCTCAGCTGGGCGGCGTCGTACGCCACCGGCGTGGTCCCGGTCGACCTGCCGCCGATCACCGGCCCCGTCCCCGAACTCGGCCCGTCGGCGACCGCGATGAACATGCATCTGCTCGAGGGCTCCGAGGGACTAGGCCCGGGCCTGCCGCTGAACGCGACCGGGTTGCCTGCCGGCGACCCGATGTCGTTGCTGCCGCTGATGGGGCGCACCGACGCGGCCGGTCTGCTCAACACCAATGTCCCGGGCTTCGCCCCGGGCCAGTCGCTGGGCCCGCTGCCCGGGCCCGCGCCGGAGGCACCGCCCGAACCCGCTCCGGCACCGACACCGGACTGGCTGCCCCCGTGGATGCAGCCGCCGCCCAGGCAGCAGCCGGAATGTGCGGTGTTCTGCATCAAGGACAACGTCCCGCCGCCGCCCGGACCGGCCGCTGGGCCGGGTGCTCCGCTGGCACAGCCGCTGCTGCCC
>NZ_JBSWXU010000184.1:0-9084 GCF_056160785.1 Mycobacterium sp. ABE4_509
ACGCAGGGCGCGCTCCTGCTCACCGGCCAGTTCGGCCAGCCGGCCGGCCTCCCCGCCGATCTCCCGGCCGCGGCGAGCCACCAGCGCGAGCACCTGGATCGCTCCGTCGTGAACCTGGCGGGACAGCCGCTCACGCTCCTCGAGTGCCGCCGACAGCCGCGCCGCGCGCTGCAGCTCACCGTGGGCGCGCCGGGCGGTCTGTGCGGCCATCCCCACCGCAAGGCCCACCGCCAGCTCGATGACCAGCGTCGCGTGCCGCCCGAGGTCGATGTGCACATAGCCCTTCACCGCCGCGCTGGCGGCCATGACCAGCAGACCGGTCAGCATGCCGGCGACGGGACCGAACAGGATGGCCGCCGAGATCGTCGCGTTGGTCGCCCACAGCGTCGTCGGCCAGGACTGGTTGTCGGCCGCCCACTGATCACCGGCGATCACCTCGGTGGACAGCACCAGGGCCACCACCACCGCGATCTCACCGATCACCCAGCCCGGACGGCGCCCGAACCCGTACAGGTAGGCCAGCGCCCACACCACGCTGACGCCGACGAGCACCCCGAACAGCAACCACCCGGCCGTCGGATGATCCAGATCGGGATTGATCGCCAGCTGGAAACCCAGCGCATAGATACAGCTGAGCAGACGGAACACCTGGGCGGCCCGCCACAGCGGCGTGGCCGGATCCTGGTTCACATCACCTTGGAGAGAAACGCTTTCGTCCGATCGTGCTGCGGGTTGCTCATGATCTCACGCGGAGCGCCGCGTTCGACGACGACGCCGCCGTCCATGAAGGCCAACTCGTCGGCCACCTCGCGGGCGAAGCCCATCTCGTGGGTCACGACCACCATCGTCATTCCCTCGGAGGCGAGCTTCTTCATGACGGCGAGCACCTCGCCCACCAACTCGGGGTCCAGCGCGGAGGTCGGCTCGTCGAAGAGCATCAGCTTGGGGTCCATCGCCAGTGCCCGGGCGATCGCGACGCGCTGCTGCTGACCGCCCGACAGCTGGGCGGGGTAGGCCTCGGCCTTGTCGGCCAGACCCACCTGGTTGAGCAGATCGCGGCCCCGTTCGGTCGCCCTGGCCTTGTTGACGCCCTTGACCTGAACCGGCGCTTCGACGATGTTGCCCAACGCGGTGCGGTGCGGGAACAGGTTGAAATGCTGGAAGACCATGCCGACGTCGCGGCGTTGCTTGGCGACGTCACTGGGCTTCATCTCGTGCAGCTTGCCGCCGCGCTCCCGGTAGCCGACCAGCTCACCGTCGACGTAAAGCCTTCCCGCGCTGATGGTTTCGAGATGATTGATGCAACGCAGGAACGTTGACTTGCCCGAGCCCGACGGCCCGACGAGCACCAGCACCTGACCCTTGTGCACTTCCAGGGTGATGCCCTTGAGCACCTTGAGCGCCCCGAAGTCCTTGCAGACCAACTCGGCCTTGACCATCGGCCGGCCGGTGCCCGGTGTCGTCATTTGCCCTCACGCTCCTCGGGGGCGGCCTGGGCAGTGGCCAACGCTTCGAGTTGTTTGTCGGTCAGCTTCCGCGAGGCGCCGCGGGAGAAGTAGCGCTCCAGGTAGAACTGCCCCACCATCAACACGCTGGTGATCGCCAGGTACCAGACCGCGGCGACCATCAGCAGCGGCACCGGCTGGAAGATCCGGGCCGCGATCTCCCGGGTGGCGATGCTGTACAGGTCGAACGCATACGGCACCGCCGTGACCAGCGAGGTCGTCTTGAGCAGGCTGATGACCTCGTTGCCGGTCGGCGGGATGATGACCCGCATCGCCTGCGGCAGCACCGTGCGGCGCATCGCCAACGACCACGACATGCCCAGCGCCGTGGAGGCCTCCAACTGCCCCTCCGGAACCGACGTGATGCCGGCGCGCACGATCTCTGCCATGTAGGCGGCCTCGTTGAGCGCCAGGCCGAGCACCGCGAGCAGGAACGGGAAGGACAACGCCTGCAGATCGACCTGCAGCAGCGTCGGGCCGAACGGCACCCCGAGCTGGATGTTCTGGTAGATCACCGGGATGAGTCCCCAGAACGCCAACTGCACGTACACCGGGGTGCCACGGAAGATCCACAGGAACACCCAGGACACGGCGCCGAGCACCGGGTTGCCCGACAACCGCATGATCGTCAGGACCACCCCGAGCACGATGCCGATGGCCATCGAGTAGACGGTCAGCTGGATCGTGTTGAAGACCCCGAGCAGGATCCGCTCGTGGAACAGGTACTCGAAGAACGTCGACCACTGATAGGCCGGGTTGGTGGCCGCCCCGTAGACGAACAGCCCGACCAGGACGAGAATGACGGCCGCCGCCACCGCCCGCCACGGATGCCGCAGCGGGACTGCGTCGACGGCTGACGGCGTGCCGACATCGCTCATGCGCTCGACCCTTCGATCAGGAGACGGCGCCGTTGATCACCGGCTTGTCGATGAGCCCCTCCTCGAGGCCCCAGTTCGTGGCGATCTCGCGGTACTGACCGTTCTCCATGAGGTGCTCGAGCGCCTGCAGCAGCGACTGGGCAAGCGGTGAGCCCTTCTCCACCGGCCACCCGTAGGGCGCCGAGTCGAACACCTCGCCGGCCTGCTCGAGCTTGCCGTTGGTCTGCTTGATCGCATACAGGGTCACCGGCGAGTCCGCCGACATGGCGTCGGCCTGGCCGAGCACCACGGCGTTCGTCGCGGCGTCCTGGCTGTCGAACGGAACGATCTCGATCGGCGGCTGACCGGCCGCGGTGCACTCCGCGCTGCGCGCCGGCAACTCGTCGGTCTCCTGCACCGTGGTCGCCTGCACCGCGACCTTCCTCCCGCACGCGGTCTCGGGGGTGATGTCCGAGCCGGCAGGCTTGGCCCACAGCGTGCCCGCCGAGAAATAGGTGACGAAGTCGACCTGCTCCTCGCGCTCCTTGCTGTCGGTGAACGACGACATCCCGACGTTGAAGGTGCCGCCCTGGATGGACGGGATGATCCGGGCGAAGTCGGCTTCGCGGTACTCCGGGGTCAGCCCCAGCGTGCCGGCGATCGCATTCATCAGGTCGACGTCGAAGCCGACGATCTGGCCGTCGGGATCCTTGAACTCCATCGGCGCATAGGGGATGTTGACGCCGATGATGAGTTTGCCCGAAGACTTGATCGCCTCGGGGACGGTGTTCGCGATCTCGTCGACGGTGTCGGCCTGCACGCTTTCGGTCGGCGATTCGGGTGCGCTCGAGTCGCTGCTGCTGGAACAGCCCGAGAGCGCCAGGGCGCCGCTGGCGGCAAAGACCGCCGCAATCCGCCAGAAGCTCTTCCGGCGGTCTTGGATTCCACCCAACACGGTTGCCTCAACTTTCTGCTTCGGGCCGTCAGCCCCGCGACCAGAGACCGATCCCGGTCATCTCCAGCCAAGGACGTTAACGACCGATGACCCGACGCGCAGCGCCGGTAACGGAACATTAACGAGCGTATGGAGATACCACAGCCGTAACGCGAAATCAGGCGATCGGGCAGCCGGTTGTGTCACACTGCGCGAATGGAAACCGGCACTCCCCCAAGCATGTTGCAGCACTTTTGGAAAACCGCGTTGCTGTCCGGAGTTCTCGCGGTCATTCTCGGCGTCATGGTGCTGGTCTGGCCGGCGATCAGCATCTTTGTGGCCGCGATCTTCTTCGCCGCCTACCTGTTGGTCGCCGGCATCACCCAGGTGGTCTTCGCGTTCAGCCTCAAGGTCTCGCTGGGCGGACGCGTGCTGCTGTTCATCAGTGGCGCCGCGGCGCTCATTCTGGCCGTGATGTGTTTCATCAATTTCGGCGATGCCGTACTGCTGCTGGCCATCTGGATCGGAATCGGATTCATCTTCCGCGGCGTGGCGACCACGGTCTCGGCCATCAGCGACCCGACGCTGCCCGGCCGGTGGTGGGAGCTGGCCATCGGCGTGATCAGCCTGATCGCCGGCGTGGTCGTGCTCGCCGTTCCGTTCGAATCGCTGGCCATCCTGACCCAGGTCGTCGGCATCTGGCTCATCGTCCTCGGCGTCTTCGAAGTCGTCTCGGCGTTCGGTATCCGCAGCGCGAGCAAGAAGATGACGGAACTCAGGCAGGAAGTCACCGCGCCCTCGCCGGAATGAGTGCCGGAAGTCCCTAGCGCCGAGCGTCCAGAAAGTTACTACACTGTGTCGTAGTCTGGATCGGTCGAACCCGGGAGTGGCAGATGGACGCATTGGACGTGTCGCGATGGCAATTCGGCATCACGACGGTCTACCACTTCATCTTCGTCCCGCTGACCATCGGTCTGGCGCCGCTGATCGCCGCCATGCAGACGGCATGGCACATCACCGGCAACACCGCCTGGTACCGGCTGACCCGGTTCTTCGGCAAACTGTTCCTGATCAACTTCGCCCTCGGCGTGGCGACCGGCATCGTCCAGGAATTCCAGTTCGGCATGAACTGGAGCGAGTACTCCAAGTTCGTCGGTGACATCTTCGGGGCGCCGCTGGCGTTCGAAGGCCTGATCGCGTTCTTCTTCGAGTCCACCTTCATCGGACTGTGGATCTTCGGGTGGGGGCGCCTCCCCCGGGCGCTGCATCTGGCCTGCATCTGGATCGTGGCCTTCGGCGTGAACGCCTCGGCGTTCTTCATCATCGCGGCGAACTCGTTCATGCAGCATCCGGTCGGGGCCCGGTTCAACCCGGAAACCGGCCGGGCCGAGCTGGTGGACTTCGTCGCGCTGCTGACCAACAACACCGCCATCTGGGCGTTCCTGCACGTCGTAGCCGGTTCGTTCTTGACCGCGGGCACCTTCGTCGCCGGTGTGTCGGCCTGGTTGATGGTGCGGGACCGACGCAAAAGCGCCGCGCTGGCCGATCAGGAGGCCGGCCTTGTCGAGGCGCGGACCATGTACCGGCCCGCGACGATCGCGGGCAGCCTGGTCGCACTCGTCGCCGCGGCAGGGCTGTTCTTCACCGGCGACTTCCAGGGCAAACTCATGTTCGTCCAGCAACCGATGAAGATGGCCTCAGCGGAATCGTTGTGCGACACCGAGACCGACCCGGACTTCTCCATCCTGACCGTCGGCACCCACAACAACTGCGACAGCGTGACCCACCTCATCGAGGTGCCCTACGTGCTGCCGTTCCTGGCCGAGAGCAAGTTCACCGGCGTCACCCTCGAGGGCGTCTCCGACCTACAGGAGGAGTACCAGCAGAAGTTCGGCCCGGGCGACTACCGGCCCAACCTGTTCGTCACCTATTGGGCGTTCCGCGCGATGATCGGGTTCCTGTTGATCTCGGTGGCGTTCGCGCTGGCGACCCTGTGGCTGACCCGTCGCGGCCGGATACCCGACCAGCGCTGGTTCGGGCTGTTCGGCATCCTGACGATCCCGACCCCGTTCCTGGCCAACTCGGCAGGCTGGGTGTTCACCGAGATGGGCCGCCAACCCTGGGTGGTGGTACCGAACCCGACCGGTGACCAGATGGTGCGGATGACCGTCCAGGAAGGTGTCTCCGACCACTCCGCGGGCACCGTGCTGTTCTCGCTGATCACCTTCACACTGATCTACGGCGTCCTGGCGGTGATCTGGTTCTGGCTGATGCGCCGCTACGTCACCGAGGGGCCACTGGAACACGATTCCGAACCGGCGCCGCCCAAGTCCCCGAGCGACGACGACGTCGCCCCCCTGTCGTTCGCCTACTGAGCGCCCGCGCAGAAGAGAGGACATGAATTCTGATGGGACTACAGGAGCTGTGGTTCTTCCTCATTGCGGCGCTCTTCCTCGGATTCCTCGTTCTCGAGGGTTTCGACTTCGGCGTCGGCATGCTGATGATCCCCTTCGGGGCCGCGGCCAAAGGCGGCAAGGAGGAATCTGACAAACACCGCCGGGCCGCGCTGAACACCATCGGGCCCGTCTGGGACGGCAACGAAGTGTGGTTGATCACCGCCGGTGCGGCGATGTTCGCGGCCTTCCCCGTCTGGTACGCCACCGTGTTCTCGGCGCTGTATCTGGCGCTGCTGGCCATCCTGTTCGGGATGATCGTGCGCATCGTCGGCATCGAATGGCGCGGCAAGATCGACGATCCGCAGTGGCGCAGCTGGGCCGACATCGGCATCGCCGTCGGCTCGTGGCTGCCCGCCATCCTGTGGGGTGTGGCTTTCGCCGTGCTGGTGCAGGGACTGCCGATCGACGCCGACGGGGCCTCCCAGGCCACGCTGTTCGACATCGTCAACGTCTACACCCTGCTCGGTGGGCTGGCCACCGCGTCACTGTTCGCCTTCTACGGGTCGATCTTCGTGGCGCTCAAGACCACCGGGGGCATCCGTGACGACGCGTTCCGCTTCGGGCGGATCCTGACGGTGCCGGTGATCGTGCTGGCCGGCGGCTTCGGGCTGTGGACGCAGCTGGCCCACGGCAAGACCTGGACCTGGCTGGCGCTGGCCGCCGCGGTGGCGGCGCTGCTTGTGGCGGTCGCCCTGGTGTGGTCGCACAGCAGGGAGGGGTGGGCCTTCTTCTCGATGGTGCTGGTGATCGCCGCGGTCGCGGTGCTGATCTTCGGCTCGCTGTATCCCAATCTGCTGCCCTCCACCCTGAACCCGGAGTGGAGCGTGACCATCTACAACGGCTCGTCGACGCCCTACACCCTCAAGATCATGAGCTGGGCCTCGCTGACGCTGCTGCCCCTGGTCCTGGGCTATCAGGCCTGGTCCTACTGGGTGTTCCGGAAGCGGATCAGCGCCGACTCCATCCCCGAGTCGATCGGACTGTCGAGGCGTACGTCCTGACAGACACCTCGCGCGCCCCGATAGACCCGCGGTTGTGGCGGGCCTCGGCGGCGATGCGCCGATTCCTGGTCGCCACCACCGGATGCGGCGTGCTGATCGCGGCCTGCACGATCGCATCGGCGGTCGTGCTCGCCGGGATCGTGGCCCGGGTCATCACCGATCCCGGCCCCCGCAGCCTCGACGTGCTGGCCGCGCCGATAACAGTCCTGGTGGCGCTCTGGACGGTGCGGGCGCTGGTGACCTGGCAGCAGGGCCGGCTCGCGCAACGCGGCGCCAGCGCGGTGATCGCCGATCTGGCCGATCAGGTGCTCACCACCACGACCGCACTGCCGCCGCGTGAGCTGGCCGGCCGTCGCGACGACGCCGCGGTCGTCGTGACCCGCGGCCTCGACGGCCTGCGGGTGTACTTCACCAACTACCTTCCTTCGCTGTTCGTCGCGGCGATACTGACTCCGGCGACCGCAGTGGTGATCGCCGTCTACGACCTGCAGTCGGCGGTCATCGTGCTGATCGCGCTGCCGCTGATCCCCATCTTCATGGTGCTCATCGGGCTGGCCACCGCCGAACGGTCCGCAGCCGCGCTGGCCGCGATGTCCACGCTGCAGTCCCGGCTGCTCGACCTGGTGGCCGGCCTGCCCACGCTGCGCGCACTGGGCCGGGCCGCCGGATCGGTCGGACGGATCTCCGAACTGAATGCCGCCCACCGGCGTTCGGCGATGGCCACGATGCGCATCGCATTCCTGTCGGCACTGGTGCTCGAGGTGCTGGCCACGCTGGGGGTCGCCCTGGTGGCGGTCAGCGTCGGGATGCGGCTGGTCTATGGACAGATGACGCTGACAGCGGGGCTGACCGCGTTGCTGCTCGCACCGGAGATGTTCTGGCCGCTGCGCCGCGTCGGGGCCGCGTTCCATTCCGCCCAGGACGGAAAAACCGCTGTGCAGTCGGCTTTTCAGCTCATCGACCAGGCGCCGGCGGCTCGGACGGGAACGGCCGCGGTGACCGGCGACACCGTCACGATCGAGGTCGACGTGCCCGCCATGGCCGTCACCCCGGGCCGGGTGACGGTGCTGACCGGCCCCAACGGTGTCGGAAAATCCACTCTGCTGCAGGCGATCCTGGGGCTCGGCCCGACGATGTCGGGACAGGTCCGGGTCAACGGCGTCGATGTCGACGAACTCGACGTGCAGCAGTGGTGGTCGCGGGTGGCGTGGCTGGCTCAACGCCCGGTGCTGGTGCCGGGAACCGTGCTGGAGAACCTGCAGCTGTTCGGTCCGATCCCCGACCTCACCGGGGCGTGCCGGGCAGCATGTTTCGACGTTGTCCTCGACGAACTTCCCGACGGCCTGCACACCAGGGTGGGCCGCGGCGGGGTGGGCCTGTCGCTCGGGCAGCGGCAGCGGCTGGGGCTGGCCCGGGTGCTCGGCTCCCCGGCGCCGGTGCTGTTGTTCGACGAGCCCACCGCCCATCTGGACGGCCCCACCGAGGCGCGCGCGTTGGGGGCGATCGCCGAGCGGGCGCGTCGAGGTGCGGCCGTCCTCGTGGTCGGGCACCGCGCACCGGTGCTGGCCATCGGCGACGACATCGTGCAGTTCGGGGTCGACATGGGTGGCGTCGGTGCCGCACGCTGAGTCGTTCCGCCTGGCCTGGTCGCTGCTGCGGCCCCGGATCCCCCGGGTCGCGTTGGCCGTCATGTTCGGGGCGCTGTCGCTGGGCAGCGCGCTGGCGCTGGCCGCGGTGTCGGCATGGTTGATCACCCGGGCCTGGCAGATGCCCCCGGTGCTGCAGCTGACCGTGGCGGTGGTCGCGGTGCGCGCATTGGGGATCTCCCGCGGGGTGCTGGGCTACTGCGAACGCCTGGCCTCACACGACACCGCGTTGCGCGCGGCGGGCAACGCGCGCGAGCAACTGTTCTCCCGGCTGGCGGCCGGGCCGGTGGAGGCGGTCATGCGCCGGCACAGCGGAGACCTGGTCGCCCGCATCGGCGCCAGCGTCGACGAGTTGGCCGACGTGGTGGTGCGCGCGGTGGTGCCGATCGGTGTCGCCGCCGTGCTCGGGGTGGCCGCGGTGACGTTGATCGGGATGATCTCGCTGCCGGCCGCCGCAGTACTGGCGCTGGGCATGCTGATCGCCGGCGTCCTCGCCCCGGCGCTGGCCGCACGGGCGGCGGCCGCCGCGGAGAGTCTGGCCGACGAACACCACGCCCAGCGCGACACCGCGACCATGCTCGCCCTCGAACACGCCGCCGAACTGCGGGTCAGCGGCCGGCTCACCGGCGTCATCGAGGCCGCAGGCGACGAACAACGGCGATGGGGCCACGCCACGGACCGGGCG
>NZ_JBSWXU010000185.1:0-8952 GCF_056160785.1 Mycobacterium sp. ABE4_509
GGTTTCGGCGGCGGGCGCCCGTCGTCGTTCGGCGGGTCGTCGGGCGGCGGCGGCTTCAGCGGCGGCGGCGGCCGCTTCTGATTCTGCGGGTAGCTGATGGGCTTCAGGCAGGTTCGACAGCGAGTCGATAACCGCGGTTCTCTATCGTCTCGATACACCCCGGCACCCCCAGTGCTTCCCGGAGCCGCATGATCGCGGAGTAGGCGTCCGTGCCCGGCCGCTGACCGGCCGCGGCCGTCAGGTCCCGGGGCGCCACCGTGTTTCCGCCGGCCGAGACGAGCCGACTCAACAGTCCCAAGCTGGCCGGCGACAACGGTCTCCATTCGCCGTCGACGACCACACCCGACTTGCGCAGCTGCAATTGATGCCCGCCGGCGTTGACCATCGCCGCTCCGCGGGGCAGCTCCTCGAGGATCAGGCGGGCCAGGGCACCCAGGCGGTACCGGGTCGGCATGATCGTCGCTATCCCGGTCCGATTCAACGAGGTGGACGTGACCGGGCCGACGCAGGCGACGACTGTGTGGTCGTTGAGCGCCGCGACGAACTCGGCGAGCACGTTGCGATCCCTGACCCGGCCGATCACCGATGCCGCGGCGAGCGCGCTGGTGAAGGTCAGCGCGTCGAGTCTGCCGTCGAGGATCAAGTTGATCAGGCCGTCCATCCGCGTCGGATCGCTCGGTGGCTGCCACCGGTAGACCGGAACGCGGACGACGTCTGCACCAGCGGCCGACAGCGGTCGGCACACATCGGCGTTGGGTTCCAGTTCACTGCCGGCGCCGTGCAACTGCACCGCGATCCGTAGACCTGGCGCCTCGCCGCGCAATTCGTCGATGACCTCGGTCGAGGATTCTGACGGCGCCGACCACTGCTCGCGCAGACCCGCCTGCCTGACCGCACCCAGCGCCTTGGGGCCACGGGCAACGATGCGGGTGTGGCGAAGCGCTGCCAACAGGCCATCGGACAAGCCCCACGCATGGGCGGCGTCGATCCATCCGCGAAACCCGAAGCCGGTCGTCACGACCACGACGTCGGGGGGATCGTCGATCAACTCGAGCGTCGCGCGATGGAGCTGAGCGTCCTCGGACAGGTGCACGATGCGTATCGCCGGGGCGCGAATCACGATCGCGCCGTGCCGCTCGAGCAGTCTGTGGAGTTCGGCGGCGCGGCGCTCGGCGGTCAGACCGACGTTGAAGCCGGTCAGTTCGTCGCGACCCACCGAAACCCCCACCCGGTCAACTATCCCAGATTCACCGGCCCAGACCCGCTCAGCAGCCCTTGAGGCGCACCGCCAGGTAGTCCGAGACCTCGGAGATCGCGACCCGCTCCTGGGTCATCTCGTCGCGCTCACGGATGGTGACGGCGTGGTCCTCGAGCGAATCGAAGTCGACCGTGATGCAGTACGGGGTGCCGATTTCGTCCTGGCGGCGATAGCGCCGTCCGATCGCGCCCGCATCGTCGAACTCCACATTCCACGATGTGCGCAGCTCGGCGGCCAGATCCCGGGCCTTCGGTGAGAGGTCGGCGTTGCGTGACAGCGGCAGCACCGCAGCCTTGACCGGCGACAACCGCGGGTCGAGCCGCAGCACGGTGCGCTTGTCGACACCGCCCTTGGCGTTGGGGGCCTCGTCCTCGGTGTAGGCGTCGACCAGGAACGCCATCAGCGAGCGCGTCAGCCCCGCTGCCGGTTCGATCACGTACGGCACGAACCTGCTCTCGGAGCCCTGATCGTAGAACGACAGGTCCGCCCCGGAATGCTTGGAGTGCGTGGACAAGTCGAAGTCGGTGCGGTTGGCCACCCCTTCGAGTTCACCCCACGGGCTGCCGGCGAAACCGAACTTGTACTCGATGTCGACGGTCCGGTCGGAGTAGTGCGACAGCTTCTCCCTGGGGTGCTCGTAGAGCCGCAGATTGTCCCGGTCGATGCCGAGGTCGACGTACCACTGCAGCCGGGTGTCGATCCAGTACTGGTGCCACTCGGCCGCCGTGGACGGCTCGACGAAGAACTCCATCTCCATCTGCTCGAACTCGCGGGTGCGGAAGATGAAGTTGCCCGGGGTGATCTCGTTGCGGAAGCTCTTGCCGATCTGGCCGATTCCGAACGGCGGCTTCTTGCGGGCGGTGGTGACGACGTTGGCGAAGTTGACGAAGATGCCCTGGGCGGTCTCCGGGCGCAGGTAGTGCAGCCCCTCTTCGGTTTCGATCGGCCCCAGGTAGGTCTTGAGCATCATGTTGAAGTCGCGGGGCTCGGTCCACTGCCCTGGGTCTCCGGTCTCGGGATCACGGATATCGGCCAGCCCGTTTGGTGGTGGGTGTCCGTGTTTCGCTTCGTAGGCCTCGATGAGATGGTCTGCCCGGTAGCGCTTGTGGGTAATCAGCGACTCCACCAGGGGGTCGTTGAACACCTCGACGTGCCCGGACGCCACCCACACCTCCCGGGGCAGGATGATCGCGCTGTCCAGACCGACGACGTCGTCGCGGCCGGTGACGACCGACCGCCACCACTGCCGCTTGATGTTCTCCTTGAGCTCGACACCCAGCGGGCCGTAGTCCCAGGCAGACCTGGTTCCGCCGTAGATCTCTCCGGACTGGAAGACCAGCCCGCGGCGCTTGGCCAGGTTTGCGACGGTGTCGATGATGGATCCCACGGGGTGACAGCGTAGCGAGGTGCCCTCCGGGACCCCGACGGGAGTGTCGGTATTGACATGCGGGATCATGCATGTATTGTTATAGTTAATGAAAACGATTCCCGATAATGCTGACGTCCACGATCACGACGGCGCGCCCCGGCCGGAGCTGCCACCACAACCGGTACTTGACGGAGCAGGCGACCTGCTGCGCGCGCTGGCCGCCCCGGTGCGCATCGCGATCGTGCTGCAACTGCGCGAGGCCGCCCGCTGCGTCCATGAACTGGTCGATGCACTGCAGCTGCCGCAGCCGCTGGTCAGCCAGCACCTGCGAATCCTGAAAGCCGCCGGAGTGGTGGAGGGCGAGCGCTCCGGCCGAGAAGTGCTGTACAGCCTGGTCGACCACCACCTCGCCGACATCGTGGTGGCCGCCGTGACACACAGTGCCGAGGAGGTCACCCAGTGACCGGCGCCGTCCGCGCGACCCGCCAGCGAGCCGCGATCTCGGCGCTGCTGGAGAATATCGACGACTTCCGCTCAGCCCAGGAACTGCACGACGAACTGCGCCGGCGCGGCGAAGGCATCGGCCTGACCACCGTGTACCGCACCCTGCAGCAGATGGCGGCCGCCGGTTCGGTCGACACCCTGCGCACCGACACCGGCGAGTCGGTGTACCGACTCTGTTCGGATCACCACCACCACCACCTGGTCTGCCGCAACTGCGGCAGCACCGTGGAGATCCAGGGCAACCAGGTGGAGAAGTGGGCCGCCGAGGTCGCCCGCAAGAACGGCTACACCGAGGTCACCCACACCGTGGAGATCTTCGGCCTGTGCGCCCGCTGCAGCCGACTGTCCTCAGGGAACTAGCGCGCTGCGCACATCGGCCCCGGTGGCCAACACCATCATGACCAGGGTGCGCAGCGCGTCGTCGCTCAGACCCGCTGCCGGGAAGTTGTAACGCAGCAGCACATCACCGGTCTTCTTGGAGTTGGCCTTCCCGGCGCCGACCGCACTCTTGGCGCCACCGATCTTCTCCACCATCGACACCGTCCCCAGCAGCGTGTCGTGCGCATGCTTGGCCACCGCGGCACGAATCTTGGCGTTCAACGGCAGGTCCCAGGCCAGCACCTGAGTCAGCGACACCATCTCGAGTCCTTCGGCGATGGTGACCACCCGCAGCGACGCGAACGTCTCGCTGTGCTGCACGGTCAGCGCGCCGTCGGCCTCGCGCTGCACCGGCAGTATCTCGGCGAGGACCTCCGCCAGCCGCTCCGACAGCTCCATCGTCACCCCCGGGCGCGACCACTGGGCCGCATCATTCGGATCTGCCGCTGTGCTGCATCATTCGGCTCTGCCGCTGTTCTGCATCATTCGGCTCTGCCGCTGTGCTGCATCATTCGGCTCTGCCGAAGCGCCGGTTGCGGTTGACGTACTCCATGCAGGCCGCCCACAGATCGCGGCGGTCGTAGTCCGGCCACAGCTTGTCCTGGAAGACGTACTCGGCGTAGGCGGCCTGCCACAGCAGGAAGTTGCTGGCCCGCTGCTCTCCGGAGGTCCGGATGAACAGGTCGACGTCGGGGATGTCGGCGCGGTGCAGGTGCTTGGCGAACATCGCCTCGGTGATCCGGCTCGGATTGACTTTGCCGTCGACGGCCTCCTGCGCGAGCGCACGGGTGGCCTCCACGATCTCGGTGCGGCCGCCGTAGTTCACGCAGTAGTTGATGGTGATGACGTCGTTGCCGACGGTCATCTCCTCGGCGATGTCGAACTCCTTGATGACGCTGCGCCACATCCGCGGGCGCGAACCCACCCAGCGCATGTTGACGCCCATCGCGTTCAGGTTCTCCCGGCGCCGGCGCACCACCTCACGGTTGAAGCCCATCAGGAAGCGCACCTCCTCGGTGCTGCGCTTCCAGTTCTCGGTGGAGAACGCATACACCGTCAGGTGTTTGATGCCGATCTCGATGGCTCCACAGGTGATGTCGATGAGCACCGCCTCGCCCATCTTGTGGCCCTCGGTGCGGCCCAAGCCGCGCTGGGTGGCCCAGCGCCCGTTGCCGTCCATCACCACCGCGACGTGGTTGGGTACCTGCCCGGCGGGAATCTGCGGGGCGGCCTCCCTGGAGGTGTGCTGCGGCGGCCGGGAGAACCTCCCGTTGGTCTGCGGAGGCAGCTCCGGGAACACCACCGGCCACGTCGAGGTGTCCGGGAACATCGGGTAGTCGTCAGGCGCCGGGGGCAGCTGAGGGTAGCTGTGTTTCCCCGTCCGCTTGGTTGCCATGCGCCATATCCTGCCTGATGCCCCGAACAGCTGTCCGATCCACCCGCTCGACGAGGGGAAGGGTCCGCAGCTGACGCTCCAGATGCCACTGCAGGTGCGCGGCGACCAGACCGCTGGCCTGGCTGCGATGCGACTCCGTCGAGATCTGCGCATGATCCCAGTCACCCTCGTAGAGCGCGGCCATCAGGTCCAGCACCGCCTGCGGCGGAGTCGCCGACCCCGAAGGCCGGCAGTGCACACACACGCTGCCGCCGGCTGCCACATGGAAAGCCCGGTGCGGCCCCGGAGCGGCGCACCGCGCACACTCGGTCAGCGCCGGAGCCCACCCGGCGACCCCCATCGCTCGCAACAGGTAGGCATCCAGCAACAGCTCACGCGGCCTGCTGCCGTCGGCCACCGCACGCAACGCCGCCACGGTGAGCCGGTGCAGCGCGGGCATCGGTGCCCGCTCCTCGCCGGCAAGGCGCTCGGCGGTCTCGAGCATCGCGCACGCACAGGTGTAGCGGCCGTAGTCGCTGACGATGTCGGAGGCGAACGCGTCGATGGCGACCACTTGGGTGACGATGTCGAGGTTGCGGCCCGGGTGCAGCTGAACGTCGATGTGCGCGAAAGGTTCCAGCCGCGCACCGAACTTGCTGCGGGTGCGCCGCACACCCTTGGCGACCGCGCGCACCAAACCGTGATCGCGCGTGAGCAGGCTCACTATCCGATCGGCTTCGCCCAGCTTGTGCTGGCGCAACACCACCGCTCGGTCCCGGTACAGGCGCATCGGGCAAGTCTCCCACTGTCGGGGGACGAAATGCGCTTCGCAGCGCCGATATTCTCGTAGGTGATGGCCGACGTCCCCTCCCCCAGCCCCCGGTCGCAGGACCGCTTCCCCACCCTGGGCGAACAGCTATACCAGCTCGCCAACGGCACCACGACGTCCGCCGATCTGGTACGCGCGTCCGTCGAGGCGATCGAGGCCAGCCAGCCCACTCTCAACGCGTTCCGGGTGGTCCTCACCGACACCGCGCTGGCCGAGGCGGCCGCGGCCGACCGGATCCGCCGGTCCGGACGCGACCTCGCCGAGCGCCCGCTGCTCGGGATCCCCATCGCGGTCAAGGACGACGTCGACGTCGCGGGAGTGCCGACCCGGTTCGGCGCCGACGGTCAGGTCCGCGTCGCCGACACCGACTCCGAGGTGGTGCGCCGGCTGCGCGCCGCCGGAGCGGTGATCATCGGCAAGACCAACACCTGCGAACTGGGCCAGTGGCCGTTCACCAGCGGCCCGGGCTTCGGCCACACCCGCAACCCCTGGTCACGTGAGCACACCCCGGGCGGCTCCTCGGGCGGGAGCGCAGCCGCGGTGGCCGCGGGCCTGGTGGCGGCCGCCATCGGCTCGGACGGCGCCGGCAGCGTGCGCATTCCCGCCGCCTGGACCCACCTGGTCGGAATCAAGCCGCAGCGCGGCCGGATCTCGACGTGGCCGCTGCCGGAGACGTTCAACGGCATCACGGTCAACGGCGTGCTCGCGCGCACCGTGGCCGACGCGGCACTGGTACTCGACGCGGCATCCGGGAACGTCCCGGGCGACCTGCACACCCCGCCACCGGTGCAGGTGGCGGACTTCGTGGCGCAGGCACCCGGGCCGTTGCGCGTCGCGATGTCGACCAAGTTCGCCTTCAGCGGCTTCCGGGCCCAGCTACACCCCGAGATCCGAGCCGCGCTCGAGAACGTCGCCGATCAACTCGCGCAGCTCGGGCACCGCGTGGTCGCCGCCGATCCCGACTACGACCTGCGCATGTCGTGGAATTTCCTGGCCCGCTCCACCGCAGGCCTGCCCGACTGGGTCGACCGGCTCGGACACCGCGTCACACTCGACCCGCGCACCCGCGCCAACGCCCGGGTCGGGCGGGTGCTCTCCGAGCACATCCTGCGCAAGGCCCGCGCCCACGAGGCCGCATCGCAGCGCCGGGTCGGCTGGATCTTCAACCTGGCCGACGTGGTGCTCGCACCGACGACCGCGCTGCCCCCGCCCACGGTGCAGGCCTTCGACGACCTCGGCGGGCTGGCCACCGACCGCAAGATGATCCAGGCCTGCCCGGCGACCTGGCCGTGGAATCTGCTGGGCTGGCCATCGGTCAACGTGCCCGCCGGGTTCACCTCCGAGGGGCTGCCCATCGGCGTGCAGCTGATGGGCCCGGCGAACAGCGAACCGTTGCTGGTGTCGCTGGCCGCCGCGCTGGAGGCGCTCAACGGCTGGGCCACCCATCAGCCGGACAACTGGTGGGACACCCGCATCGCCCGTAGCGAGCCGGCGACCACCACCAATCTGGACGCTCCGGACTCGGTGGCCGGCATCGTCGCGTAATGTCCCGACGGTGACCGGTCGAATCCTTCTGCCCGCGGCTTCGGCGCTGGCCCTCGTCGTCGCTGTGCCGATCGCGGTGGCTCCCGGCGCCCACGCCGACAACCGACGCCTCAACGAGAGCGTCGTGGTGAACGTCTACACCATCCAGCAGAACAACGACTGCGACACCGACATCCAGATCAACCCGCAGCTGCAGCTGGCCGCCGAGTGGCACACCCGCGACGTACTCAACAACCACGCGCTCGACGGCGACATCGGCTCGGACGGTTCCACCCCGCAGGACCGCGCCAACGCCGCGGGCTTCGTCGGGAAGGTCTCCGAGACGGTCGCGATCAACCCGGCGCTGGCCATCAGCGGCATCGAGATCCTCAACCAGTGGTACTACCGTCCCGATTACATGGCGATCATGCAGGACTGCGCCAACACCCAGATCGGCGTGTGGTCGGAGAACAGCCTGGACCGCTCCGTCGTCGTCGCGGTCTACGGCCAACCGGAGTGAGCGGGCTGAGCGATTTCGGCGTGAGTAGTCGCGGATATCGCGACTCGTCACGCCCAAATCGCTAGAAGCCGAGGCGGCCGAGCTGTTTGGGGTCGCGCTGCCAATTCTTGGCGATCTTGACCCGCAGATCCAGGTAGACCCTGGTGCCCAGCAGCTTCTCGATCTGCGCACGCGCGGCGGTACCGACCTCGCGTAACCGGGCGCCTCCCTTGCCGATCACGATGCCCTTCTGCGACTCCCGCTCGACGTAGAGGATCGCATGCACATCAATGAGGGGATCGTCCTCGGGACGGTCGGGGCGCTCGGCGACCTCGTCGATCACCACCGCCAGGGAGTGCGGAAGCTCGTCACGCACACCCTCCAGCGCCGCCTCCCGGATCAGCTCGGCCATCAGCACCTCTTCGGGCTCGTCGGTCAGCTCACCGTCGGGGTAGAACGCTGGCCCCGGCGGCAACTGCGCGACCAGCACGTCGACCAGCACGTCGAGTTGGGTCCCCGAGGTCGCCGACACCGGCACGATCTCGGTGTCGGGCCCGCACAACTCGGCCACCGCCATCAACTGCTCGGCGACGCGGTCCCGGTCCACCTTGTCGGTCTTGGTCACCACCGCGACCAGCGTGGTCCGCGGCGCCACCGCGCGGATCTGTTCGTAGATCCAGCGGTCCCCGGGCCCGATCTTCTCGTCGGCCGGGATGCACAGTCCGATCACGTCCACCTCGGAGTAGGTGTCTTTGACCAGATCGTTGAGCCGCTGGCCGAGCAGGGTCCGGGGCCGGTGCAGCCCCGGGGTGTCCACCAGCACGATCTGAAAGTCGTCGCGGTGCACGATGCCGCGGATGGTGTGCCGGGTCGTCTGCGGCCGGTTCGAGGTGATCGCGACCTTGCTGCCGACCAGCGCGTTGGTCAGCGTGGACTTACCGGTGTTCGGCCGGCCGACGAAGCAGACGAAACCCGACCGGAACTCCACCGCGTCGTCGCTCACTGCACGGTGCCCGCCCGGTCGGTGACGATGACCGAAGCGTCCGGCGTCATCTCATGCACCGCCGCCACACCGGGGTCCTCGGCGGTTCCGCCGACCAGCACCGCGGCCTCCAACCCGGCCGCACCGCTGGACACCGCCGCGGCGACCGCTGCCTGCAGCGCGGTCAGCTGCAGGGCGGCCAGTACGACCGGAGCCCCGGCGTAGGTGCGGCCG
>NZ_JBSWXU010000186.1:0-8921 GCF_056160785.1 Mycobacterium sp. ABE4_509
GGCCGCCCCCGGGTCCCCCGGCGGGCCCGGAGCCGGCGGGCGACCCCGGCCCGAACACGTCTACGGCAGAGGGGGCGACGTCGTGATCAGGACCACGCGGGCCAGGATCGGGCTGGCGGTGACGCTGGTGGCCCTGGTGGTGGCGGGAATCGGCGCGGTGTCCGTTCTGGGAGCCGACCGCGAACGCATCCGGGTGACGGCCTACTTCGACAACAGCAACGGCATCTACCCCGGTGATGAGATCCGGATCCTCGGTGTGCCGGTCGGTGAGATCGAGTCCATCGAGCCACAGCCGCAGGATGCGAAGGTGACCTTCTGGGTGGACGGTGAGTACGCAGTCCCTGCGGGGGTGAAAGCGATGATCATCTCGCCGTCGCTGGTGACCGCGCGCGCCATCCAATTGACGCCCGCCTACACCGGCGGACCGGTCCTGCAGAACGGAGCGGTCATCACCGAAGACCGGACGGCGGTTCCCGTCGAGTGGGACCAGCTGCGCACCCAACTCGACGACCTCAGCCAGACGCTGCAACCGACCACACCCGGCGGGGTGTCGACGCTGGGTGCGTTCGTCGAGACGATGGCCGACAATCTGCGTGGTCGCGGCGCCGACATCCGCGAGAGCGTGGTCAACCTGTCGCAGGCGCTGTCGATACTCGCCGACCACTCCGACGACGTCTTCGGCTCGGTGCGCAACCTGGCGGTGCTGGTGTCGGCGTTGCAGGACAGTGCGGACCTGACTGCGCAGCTCAACCGCAACCTCTCCGCGGTCAGTGCGCTGCTGGCCGACGATCCCGACGAGATCGGCCGGGCGGTGGCGGCATTGCGTACGGCGGCTGACGACGTCGCCACCTTCGTCGCAGACAATCGCGAAGCCGTCGGTGTGACCACCGACCGGCTTTCGGAGGTGGCCGCAGCGCTCGGCGCCAGCATCGACGACATCGAGCAGGCGCTGCACCTGTTGCCCAGCACGCTGGGCAACTACGTCAACATCTACCAGCCGGCCCAGGGGGCGGTGACGGGCATCCTGTCGGGCAACAACTTCAGCAACCCGATCGAGTTCCTGTGTGGAGCGATCCAGGCGGCCTCGCGGATGAACGCCGAGCAGTCGGCGAAGTTGTGCGTGCAGTATCTGGCGCCGATAGTCAAGAATCGGCAGTACAACTACCTGCTTCCGCTGGGATTCAACGCTCTCGCCGGTGCCATGGCCCGTCCCAACGAGATCACCTACAGCGAGGACTGGCTGCGCCCGGACCATGTTCCACCGGCGGCGGAGTCCATAGCAGCGCAACCGGATACGGCTTTGCCGGCGCCCGCCGATCACGGTGTCATCGCGCTGCCGCCCGGACCTGCGCCGACCGACCCGGCCGCCGGTCTGAGCGGGATGATGGTGCCCGGGGAAGGCGGATCATGACTAGGCGCGTGATCGTGGGATTGTGTGCGGTACTGGTGATCTCGGTGGCATCTGGATGCGGATGGCGTGGGTTGAACTCGCTTCCGCTGCCGGGCACCGAGGGAGGCGGCCCCGGCTCCTACACGATCCAGGCCCAGATGCCTGATGTCAGCAACATTCAGCAGAATTCGCGGGTGCGGGTCGGTGACATCAACATCGGTACGGTCACCAGGATCGAGCGCCAGGGCTGGCATGCGCTGTTGACGATGCGCATCGACGGCGGCGTCGAGCTGCCCGCCAACGCCACCGTCACGATCGGGCAGACCAGCTTGTTCGGCTCGCTGCACATCGAGCTGGCACCGCCCGGCGGTATCCCTGCCCAAGGCAGGCTGCACGACGGATCGGTCATCAGGCTGGCCGACGCCGGTGCCTATCCGAGCACCGAACAGACTCTGGCCGCAGTGTCATTGCTGCTCAACGGCGGCGGCGTCAGCCATGTGCCGGAGTTGGTGGAGACCTTCAGTGTCGCGCTGCGAGACCGTGAACAGGATCTGCGCAGTCTGATCGAGCAGTTGGACATCTTCTTCACCAACGTCTCTGCTCAGACCACCGAGATCATCGAGGCGACAGACAGTCTCGACCGGCTGGTCGGCCGTTTCGCCGACGGGAAGCCGGTGCTCGACCGCGCGTTGACGGTGCTCCCCGACGCATTGACCGTGCTGAAGGACCGCCGGGTCGAGTTGGCCGACGCACTGGTCAAACTGGGCCAGTTCAGTGCCCTGACCGTGGACACGGTGAACCAGACCCGGGAGGATCTGGTCCAGGAGCTCTCCGACATCGCCCCGGTGCTCGAATCGCTGGCCGACGCCGGGCCGGCGCTGACCGAGTCGTTGGGGATGCTGGCGACCTACCCGTTCCCGTTCGACACCCTGGACAACTGGTTCCGGGGCGACTACGGGAACATGACGGCGATCGTGGATCTGACCCTGAGTCGACTCGACGCCGGGTTGCTCACCGGGACTCGATTCGAAGGGGCGCTGACCCACTTGGAGATGCAGTGGGGACGGACCATCGGGCAGATGCCCAGCCCCTACACCTCGGAGAACCCGCTGGTGGCGCCCTACCACCTCGATCAGGGGCGTTGACATGCACATCGACCGACGAATCAAGATCCAATTGATCGTGTTCACGGTGATCTCGTTGACCGCCCTGGCCGTCATGGCCTTCGGTTACGTGCGGGTGCCGGCGATGATGGGTTTCGGGCACTACACCGTCGTGATCGAGCTGCCCCGCTCGGGCGGGCTGTATGCGTCGGGCAACGTCACCTACCGCGGAACCCAGGTGGGCAAGGTGGAGTCGGTGCAGCTGCAACCCGACGGGCACGTGCAGGCCCGGCTGGTGCTCGACTCGCAGATCGCGATCCCGTCGGATGTGACCGCCGAGGTGCACAGCCAGTCCGCGGTCGGGGAACAGTACGTGTCGCTGCTACCACGCGGGGACAGCGCCGTGCCGCTGCGCGACGGTGATGTGATCGGACTGGCCGACACCTCGGTGCCGCCGCCGGTGGACGAGTTGCTGGACGCGACGAATGCCGGGCTGCTAGCGATCCCGCACGACAGTCTGCGAACCGCGATCGACGAATCCTATACTGCGGTAGGCGGTCTGGGTCCGGAACTCTCGCGGGTGGTGCGCGGCTCGAGCGCGCTGGCCATCGATGCGCGCGAGCATCTGGACGCGCTGACGACGCTGATCGACGACAGCGGTCCGCTGCTCGACGCCCAGATCGACACCGGCGGCGACATTCGGGCCTGGGCAGCCCAGATGGCCACCATCACCGCCCAGCTCCGCGACAACGACGAATCCGTCGCCGGGCTGATCGACCGTGGTGGAGACGCCGCGGCCGAAGCGCGGCTGCTGATCGACCGGGTGCAGCCGACCATCCCGGTGCTGCTGGCCAATCTGGTCAGTGTCGGACAGGTGGCCGTCACGTACCAGAGCGGTATCGAGCAGCTGCTGGTGTTGATGCCCCAGGGTGTCGCGATGGCGCAGGGTGCCGTGGTCGCCAACCACAACACCAAGCAGGACTACAAGGGTGCCTACCTGGACTTCAACCTGAACATCAATCTGCCACCCCCGTGCGCCACCGGGTTCCTGCCCCCGTCGCAGCGCCGTCCGCCCGCCGTCACCGATGCCCCCGACCGGCCCGCCGGCGACGTGTACTGCCGCATACCGCAGGACGCGCCGCAGAACGTCCGGGGCGCCCGCAACATTCCCTGTGCGACGCGGCCGGGTAAACGGGCCCCGACGGTGAAAATGTGTGAGAGCGAGGAGTTTTACGTACCGCTCAACGACGGCACCAACTGGAAGGGTGATCCGAACGCGACATTGTCGGGGCAGGACATTCCTCAGTTGCCGCCGTCGGGCCCACCCGAGGGCGGGCCCGAGGTGCCGATGCCATCGGTGGTGACGCGGTACGACCCGGCAACGGGTTCGTACCTCGCCCCCGATGGGCGGGTGTACACGCGTGAGGACCTGTCCTCGGACGGGCGGGGGGAGCACACCTGGCAGGACATGCTGCTTCCGCCGAGCTGACCGCTGCCGCCCACCCGTGGGAGTCCCGGGGGCCGGGCGGCTGTGGCCGACGGCTACCGGTTTTCCCGGGGCAGGCCCAGCAGATGGTCGGCGATGATGCCGCGCTGGATCTCGGCGGTGCCGCCCATGATCGTCGCCGCGCGCGAATACCACCACGCGGCCCGCGCGGCGTCGGCCTCGAGCGCGGAATCGGATGCGGCGGAGGCCATCAGCATGTCTTCGCCGATATCGAGAATCAGATCGTGGACCCGCTGTTCGGCGCTGCTGAAGAGCAGTTTGTCGACGCTGGAGTCGGGGCCGAGCGGCCTTCCCTCGGCGAGTTTGCGCACCGTGGTCGCCGCCCGGGCCTGGGCGGCGACCACGTCGAGGTAGATGCGTGCGAAGCTGTCCCGCTGCGCTGCTTCTGACCGGGCGAGGACGTTCCTGAGTCGATCGAGTTCGGCGAGTAACCGGGTCAGGACGGCATACCCGTACATGCCTCGCTCGAACTGCATCAGATACATCGCAACGGTCCATCCCGAGTCGACCTCGCCGACCAGCCGCTCCGCACCGACCTGCACATTGTCGAAGAAGACCTCGGCGAGCTCGCGCCGTCCACTGGCCAGGGCGATGGGACGGATGGTCACGCCCGGGGTGTCGGCGTCGATCATCAGCATGGTCAGTGCCCGATGCCGGTGTTCGAGGGGTCCGGTGCGAACCAGGGCGAGCAGTCGGGTGGCGGTGGGGCCCTGGCTGGTCCAGATCTTGTGGCCGTTGACGACGAATGCGCCGTCGGCTGCCCTGGTGGCCCGGGTGCGCAGGCAGGCCAGGTCGCTGCCGGCTTCCGGCTCGGAGAAGCACTGCCCCCACCATTCCGCACCGCAGAGGTAGGAAGGCAGATAGCGCTGGGCGAGATCGGGGGCGTACCGCTGCAGCGCCGGCCCGAGGGTCTCCAACGTCCAGTGTTGAGCGGGCACCGGCAGTGCGGCCCGGCTGAGTTCTTCGTAGTACACCGCGCGATGGAGTTCGTTGCCGCCGAGTCCGCCGGAGGCCTCCGGCCAGCCGAACCGGCTCCACCCGTCGCGGTGCAGCCGGGCCAGCATCGCCGCGTCGGCCGCCATGGCGTCTTCGGTGTTGTCGTGGGCGGCGGTGCGCCACAGCTCGGCGGCGTCGAGCTCGCGCAGGTAGCGGCGGAAGTCGGTGCGGTACGCCGCGATGTCCTCGGCGTAGCTCGGATGGCTGACAACGGGTTCATCTGCGCGCACCGACACCGGTATCTCCTTCGGCAACTGAATAAAGCTAAACAGTTATCTATTTAATCAGATGCCGGCGCGGCGTAGGGCGATCTGTACTTCGGTGCGGCTACTCCGAGCCGCCCGGAAAGGCGACGGTGACGGGCTGGGTGCCCATCAACCGCCGCCAGCGGGCCGCGGTGACCGCGCACTCGGTCAGCGCGGTCACCGCGAACGCCCGGACCGCCTGGTCGTCGGCCTGCTCGAGGACCGCGCGCCACGCCACGGCCGCATCCTGCTCCATCGTGACCGCCAGTTCGGCCGCCTGGCGGGCATTCTCGACCTCGCCGGGCAGCTGGTAGCCGGCGGCCGGCAGCGGGGGCGTGACCGCGCGGTCGGTCAGCAGCGCGATCGCCGCCTCCCGGCGGGCCCGGTGCTCGTCCATCGCGTCGGCCACCAGGTAGTTGCGGTCGAACGTCGAGTGCGCCGAGACGAACCCGTACCCGTAGATGGCGGCGTGCTCGGCGGCGAGTGCGTCGTAGAGCGCCGCGTCCGGGGCGCTGTCGGGGCGGGACGGGTCGGGCTGAGGCGTAGGAGAGGTCGCCGGGGAGGTCATCGACTCTCTCCGATCGGGGTCAGCGCCACGGTGTAGGCGGCCGTGCACGCGGCGGCGATCGACCCGAGCAGCCCGGCGCGGTAGCCCGACAGCGCCGCGGCCGACGTCGTCGCGCTCTCGGCGGATGTGAGCAGCGCGCCGATCACGTCGTCGACGGTGGGCGGGGGATCTGCGACCGAGGACGTCGACGAGGTCGACGAGGTGGTCGCCGTGGTAGTGGCCGGGACGCTGGTGGTGGGTGCCGGCTGCCCGGTGAGCCGGACGATCTCGTCGGCGAGGGCCTGCGCGTGTGCCGACCGTTCGGTCGCGACCGCGCCCAGCGCCCCGGCGAGCGGCCCGCGGGTCCGTTCGGCGGTCTCGGTCGCCAGCCGGCTGTCGCTGCGCGCCCGGTCCAGTGCGGTGGTGAGGTCGTCGAGGTCGGGCGGCGGCGGTGCGGTCCCGCAGCCGGCGACGACGACACCGAGGGTGACCAGCGCCGCGCTGCCCACCAGGAGGCGCCGGCGGCTGACGGTGGCGGCGGGAGTCGGCACGAGCCACATCCTGCCATTGCGGCAGCGGCGTGCCCGGTAGCCCCTGCGGCCTGCCGGGGCGAACGCTGCTTTTGGCCGTTGCCCTCCCGGCGCTGGCGTATCGTGGTCACTCGGGTTCACCGGGGTGATGACTCGAGCCCGGTGGATCAGGTCGGAGACAACTCAAGACGAGGAGCTCGCCGTGGCAGAGCGGTCCAGTGGATTGCCGTCGCAACGACAGGTGATCGATCTGCTCGAGGCGGAGTTCGCGCGCGCCGGTTTCGACATCGAGGACGTCGTGATCGACGGCGCCGCCCGCCCCGGCCGGATCACCGTGGTCGCCGACGGCGAGGACGGGCTGGATCTGGACGCGGTGGCCGAACTGTCCCGGACGGCCTCCGCGCTGCTCGACGACCTGGACTCGCCGCCGTATGTGTTGGAGGTGACCTCCCCGGGGGTCGACCGGCCCCTCACCGAACCGAAGCACTTCCGCCGCGCGCAGGGCCGTCGCGTGCAGATGACCCTGACCGACGGGTCGGTGCTGTCCGGGCGGCTCGGCGACAGCGCCGGGCAGACGGTGGCCCTGGTGGTTCGCGAAGGTGGCCGGTCCGACCTGCGCGTTCGCGAGGTGGAAATGGACGCCATAGCCAAAGCCGTTGTTCAGGTTGAGTTTTCACCGCCAAATCAGCGGGAGCTGGAGTTGGCCGGTGTGGCCGGGAAAGGATGACTGAGCGTGAACATCGACATGGCCGCCCTACACGCGATCGAGGCCGACAAGGGAATCTCGGTCGACGTCGTGGTCGAGACGATCAAGTCGGCGCTGCTGACCGCCTACCGGCACACCGAAGGCCATGAGGCCGACGCGCGGATCGACATCGACCGCAAGACCGGCGTGGTCAAGGTGGTGGCCCGCCAGACCGACGAGGACGGCAACGTCCTGCACGAGTGGGACGACACTCCGGAGGGTTTCGGCCGCATCGCGGCCACCACCGCGCGCCAGGTGATCCTGCAGCGGCTGCGCGACGCGGAGAACGAGAAGAACTACGGCGAGTTCTCCGCGCGCGAGGGTGACATCGTCGCCGGCGTGATCCAGCGTGATGCGCGGGCCAACGCCAGGGGCCTGGTGGTGGTGCGGATGGGCAGCGAGACCAAAGGGTCCGAGGGCGTCATCCCGGCCGCCGAGCAGGTACCGGGGGAGAGCTACGAACACGGTGACCGGCTGCGCTGTTACGTGGTGGGCGTCACCAGGGGCGCGCGCGAACCGCTGATCACGCTGTCGAGGACGCACCCCAACCTGGTCCGCAAGCTGTTCTCGCTGGAGGTCCCCGAGATCGCCGACGGCTCCGTCGAGATCATCGCGGTGGCCCGCGAGGCGGGGCATCGCTCCAAGATCGCGGTGGCTTCGCGGATGCCCGGACTCAACGCCAAGGGCGCGTGCATCGGTCCGATGGGGCAGCGGGTCCGCAACGTGATGAGCGAGTTGTCCGGCGAGAAGATCGACATCATCGACTACGACGAGGACCCGGCCCGTTTCGTGGCCAACGCGCTGTCGCCGGCGAAGGTGGTTTCGGTCACCGTGATCGACGAGGCCAATCGCGCGGCGCGGGTGATCGTGCCGGACTTCCAGCTGTCGCTGGCCATCGGCAAGGAAGGGCAGAATGCGCGGCTGGCCGCCCGCCTGACCGGCTGGCGCATCGACATCCGCAGCGATGACGCCGCCAGTGACAGGCCCGAGCGCCGTGTCGAGCCGAGGCCGGACGCCGCCCACGGCGCCCTCGGTGACCGGTAGCGCGCGGCGCCCGCAGGGCTTTCGGCACCGGTTTTCGTTCCGGCTCTTCGGTGGCGGTAGACTCGGCGGTGATCCAGCGCGAGGAATCGGTTCGGATGCGTAAGCGCGGGCGCTCTGAGGGCCCTGTGCGGACCTGCATCGGGTGCCGGAAACGAGAGCTGGCCGTCGAATTGCTTCGGGTGGTCGCTGTCCGCGGCGGGAACGGGCCTGGGAATGACCAGGTCGCCGTGACCGTTGACGCGACGAGAACGCTTCCGGGGCGGGGTGCCTGGCTGCACCCCGATCCGGATTGCCTGCACGCAGCAGTACGGCGGCGAGCCTTCGGCCGTGCGCTGCGGATCACCGGTTCACCGGACATCACCGCGGTGACCGAGCTCTTCGCCTCGGCGGAGAGTCCGGACACAGCGGTAACTAGAGAACAGGTAGCGAAGAACATGAGCACACCGTGAAGTCCCGATGACCATGCGTCATAGCTAACCCGAGGCGCGGCGCCTACCACCGCTGTCGCCTCTAGACAGGAGATGTAGTGGCAGGTAAGGCCCGTGTGCACGAGTTGGCCAAGGAACTCGGTGTCACAAGTAAGCAAGTGCTCGCCCGGCTGAGTGAGCAGGGCGAATTCGTCAAATCGGCATCCTCGACCGTTGAGGCACCCGTCGCGCGCCGCCTGCGCGAGTCTTTCGGCGGCAACAAGCCCGCAGGTGAGAAGGTCAAGAGCAGCGGCTCGGGCAACGGGGCGCCCAAGCCGGCGGCCCCGGAGCGGCCGGCGGCGCCAAAGCCCTCGGCTCCGCAGGTGTCCAAGCAGCCCCCGCCGACG
>NZ_JBSWXU010000187.1:0-8904 GCF_056160785.1 Mycobacterium sp. ABE4_509
GCCCGGGCCAGACCCGACTCACCGGCCCGCGCCGCCGCCAGCACCCGCCGCACCGCCGCCGCTCCGACGTCGGGCGTGTCCACCGTCGTCAGCACCGCGTACTCCACCTCATCCGACAACGTGCCCAGCCCCGCACGGACCGAAGCACTCAGCCCGCCAGCCCAATCCGCAGCCACCGCGGCACGCGCGGGCGCGGGAACGTCGACGACCGTCGCGCCGAGCACCACCACGACGTCAGCGCATCCACCGTCGTGCAGCGCCGCCACCCCGGCACGCAACCAGCTCCCACCCCCGGCGAGCACCTTCGGCATCCCGTAACGGGTGCCCGCGCCCGCCGCCAGCAGCACCCCGCCAGCCGAATCACTTTGCGCTGCAGTGGCGTTCGTCAGAAACTCCCGGCTCGGTAACAGGCCCGTGAAGAGTGGCCTGAACGTTTGTTAATAACCTCTCACATACATTGTCCAAGATCACCAGAGGGGCGTATCGTTCATGGCAGGTTGATTGCACAGCCTCCGAAAACGTCATCGTCACGCGGGGGCAGCAGATCCCCGTCACAGGCTTTTAGAACTAGGGCCAGCCTTGGCGTGAACACAGCAGGAACGACTTCCGACTGATGGAGTTCACCATGCCTAACTTGCCCACCACCGAAAACGGTCCCCTGGACCCCACACCCGACCTCCTGGTCAGCCACACCGCACAGTTCCAGACGAGCTGGCCCGCAGAGGCCACCGCGCTGGTGTCCGCAGCCGGCGAACTCGATGCGGCCAACGGGTCGGAGTTCGTCGACTACGCGCTGCGCCAGACCGACCGGGCCGAACGACTCGTCCTGGACCTGTCGGAGCTGACGTTCTTCGCCACCGCCGGCTTCACCGCGCTGCACAACCTCAACGTGCGGTGCGTCGCACAGGGAATCCGCTGGGCACTCGCGTCCGGCCCCGCCGTCGAGCGGGTGCTGCGCATCTGCGACCCCGACGCGACCCTGCCGGTCAGTGCGTGCGTCGACGAAGCGCTCGGCGCCGTCGAGGACGAACCCCCGCGGCTACTCCATCTGGTCCCGGAGTCGCGCTAGCGATTTGGCCAGCAGGCGGGACACGTGCATCTGCGAGATGCCGACCCGCTCGGCGATCTGAGTCTGGGTCATCGATTCGAAGAACCGCAGCACAAGCACGGTGCGTTCGCGCTCCGGCAACTGCTCCAGCAGCGGCCGCAGCGCCTCGCGGTTCTCGATCCGATCGAGGCTGTTGTCGACGTCGCCGAGCGTGTCGGCGATCGCGGGCGCGTCCTCGTTGCCACTGCCACCGCTGTCGATCGACAGCGTGTTGTAGGAGCTGCCCGCGACCAGGCCCTCGATCACCTCGTCGCGGTCCATCTCCAGTTCAGCGGCCAGTTCGGTGGCCGTCGGGGCACGGCCGAGCCGCTGCGACAGCTCCGCCGTCGCCGAACCCAGCCGTAGATGCAGCTCCTTGAGCCGCCGCGGCACCTTCACCGACCAGCTGTTGTCCCGGAAATGACGGCGAACCTCACCCATGATCGTGGGCACCGCGAAGGACACGAAATCCGATCCGGCGGTCACGTCGAACCGGATCACCGCGTTGACCAGGCCCACGCGCGCCACCTGCACCAGGTCGTCACGCGGTTCACCGCGTCCGTCGAACCGGCGGGCGATGTGATCGGCCAGCGGCAGACACCGCTCGACGATGCGGTCGCGCTGACGTTGGAACGCTGCCGAGCCCTCGTCGAGTTGCGCCAACTCGCGGAACATCTCGGCAACGTCCGCGTATTCAGAGCTCGATCGCGAGGACGAACCCTGGGAGGACGACCGGGTCACTGCAAGGAACTCGCTCGTCGCGTCGTCAGGGAAATCCCGAACACCTGGCCGTCGGGCGACGAACCGTTGGTGAACGTGGTCACCTCGTCGGTCAGCGAGGTCAGCACATGCCAACTGAAGCTGCCCGGCGCCAGGATGTCGGAACTCTCGCACGTCGTGGATGCCTGCACACACAACGCCTGAGGCTGGGGGTCCACCACGACCAACAGCGTGGAGTTCGGCACCGCCGACCGGATCAGCCGGGTGCAGGCTTCGTCGACGGCCAACCGCAGATCGGCCACCGCATCGAAGTCGAGATCCTCGAAAGTGCCGACCGCGGCGACCAGCGTGCGCAGCACCGCCAGATTCTCCAGCGACGCGGCGACCCGCAGCTCGACCGCCTGCGGGCTGTGCGAGTGCCCGTTGCTGCGGCTCACGACCTCGGCCATCTGACCTCCCGGAAACTTCCCAGCGAGACTACCCCAGGCTGACGGCTTGCCAGTCATGGGAGCTCCCGGGCACAACTGAACGACGTTAGGCACCCCGACACCTCGGGTAACCCCATGTCATGGACAAAAACGTCCCTCGCGGGACCGAACCGGACGACAGGCCGCTCCGCCGGATCCTGGTGGTGGCCGGAGCGGTACTGGTGAGCCTGGTGTTGATCGCCGTGGCGATCTACGCCGCGGCGTTCCTGATGCTGGCGCCCATGATGCAGTGACGACGCTGTGTGAATGCTGGACATGGTTAGAGATCAGTACCCCGTCGATCGCCAGCGCCAAACCAGTCTTGGCCACGCCGCAGAGCCGAAATCTGATGGCATTGGGACAGAAAGGCTTTGGCTGCGACGCAGATCACTCGTTTAGCTGGTTGCGGCACCGGGAAACCTCGCTTCGAGCTCAAGAAGCGGGCGTTGCATTATCTGTCCACCAGAGCGGAGAGTGATTATGGCTGACAACAACAGTGGTCCCGAAGAAGGCATCAAGGGCGTCGTCGAGGACGTCAAGGGCAAGGCGAAGGAAGCCGCCGGCACCGTCACCGGCCGCGACGACATGATCGAAGAGGGCAAGGCCCAGCAGGACAAGGCCGACGCCCAGCGCGAGGTGGCCGAGAAGGAAGCGGAGGCCGAAGCCGCCCGCTCCGGCGCCGACGCCGCGGAGAAGCGTCAGGAGACGCACCAGTAACAACCGTCTCCCCCGGGGGTCCAGCCGATCGGCTGGGCCCCCGGTTCGTTGCGTCGGGTGGCGGGCGACGACACTGCCCTCAGGGCTGTTGTAGCCCGAGAATCACGACCGTCGACGCAATCTCGGCCGGAAGCCTCGGCGTTCGAAGGCCTCCCGCACCCGGAACTTGATGAACCCCGCGCCGTGCTCACCGACCACACGAATGTCATCCCATCCACGTCGTGCGACGAACTCGGCCCGTCCGATGTCGTAGACGTACGTCGCCCGGTCCTCGCTGTGGTGACTGCCCTCATAGTCCAGTCCCACCATCGGCTCGTCGTAGCCCATGTCGATGTAGGCCACCTGCGAACCCTCGGCCACCTTGATCTGGGTACGAACCGGGGCGACCCACTCGTCGACCAGAATCAGTCGCAGCCACGTCTCGCGCGGTGACTGCGCGCCACCATCCATCAGACTCAGGGCCGTGACTGCACGTGAAACACCACGCGCACCCCGGTAGCGCTGCGCCAGGTTCAGCACATCGACCGCCCCGACGCCGGTCGCTTGCGCGAGAGCGTCCAGACAGGCCACCGCCCCGTCGCGCGGCAGGTGGCGGGCGAGATCGAGTGCGGTGCGCTGCGGGGTGGTGACCAGCAGGCCGGCGATCTCGGTGACCTCATCGCCGTCGATGCGCTCGTCACGGGCGACGATGCCCGGCGGTGGCCGCCCACACCGGTACAGCAGTTCGATCGGTACGGTGCTGTCGACCCAGCGCGCGCCGTGCAAGGCCGCAGCCGCACGCCCGGTGACGACGCCCCTGCGACGCGACCACAACCAGGCGCCGACGGTTCGCTCCCGCAAGCTCGGCGGAGCCGGCGCCGCGATGTACACGTCGGGGAAGATGCGCCGGTAGTTCCAGCGCAGGGCCGCTCGCGTCAGCCCGCCACGGGCCAGAATCTCACTGCCGATGAACACCCTTCGCATGCGCCGATGCTGGGCGTCGCCGCCGACAGAAACCCCGGTGACGGGCCGAGATTGCAGTCGAGGCTGTGGACAACCGGCGACCACGACCGCCTACGCAATCTCGACGCACGTCGGTGAGCCCCCACTGTCGGAGCAGAGGCTTACGATGCGGCGGTGCGGGGACTGCGATGGAAACTCCTGGCGGCGCTCGGCATCGCCGTCGGCGTCACCGCCTACCTCGGCGGCGCCCGACCGGTGTACTGCGCGCTGCTGGCGATCGCGGCCCCCGTGCTGGTCGCGCTCGCTCCCCGGTTCCTGGTGGCCACCGTGGTCGGGGCGACCACCCCGGGAGAACAACGACGCGAACACGCGATGTCGGGCACCGAGTTCGAGGATCACGTCGCACACCTCGCCCGCTCGTCCGGCCTCCCGGTGATCATGACGTCGGTCAGCGGCGACTGGGGTGTCGACCTGATCGTCGGCCACCGGCCCAATCGACTGGCCATCCAGTGCAAACGCCACTCACGCCCGGTCGGCGCCGGTGCGGTCCAGGAGGTCGTCGCCGGTGCGCCGATGCAGGACTGCACCCGAACCATGGTCGTCACCAACCACGAATTCACCCCGGCGGCACGCAAACTGGCCGAACTGCACGGGTGCGAACTGGTCAGCGGAGCCGACCTGCCACGGCTGCGGGCGACGATCCGCAAACTCACCCAGCCGAGCGAACCCACATCGTCGTGAGCACAGCATCGACCGCGTCGATCGCCGCGTCCAGCTCATCGCGGGACACCGTCAGCGCCGGGCGGAACCGGATGCTGTCGGGGCCGCATCCCAGCATGACGACACCGCGCTCCCACAGCTGGGCGATCAACGCGTCGCGCTGCCCGGCGCCGGGCAGGCTGAACGCGCACATCAGGCCTCGGCCCCGGACGTCGTGGACCAACCCGGGGTACCGGCCTGCCAGCTCGTGCAGCCGGTCCTGCAGGTAGCGGCCGAGTCCGGCGGCACGCCCAAACAGGTCATCAGCCTCGATGACCTCGAGGATCCGCCGCGAGCGCACCATGTCGACCAGGTTGCCGCCCCACGTCGAGTTGATCCGCGAGCTGACGGCGAAGACGTTGTCGGGCACCTCGTCCACGCGGGTGCGACTGTGCTCATCGCGTGCGCGGCCGCCGGCCATGACCCCGCACACCTGGGTCTTCTTGCCGAACGCCACGACGTCCGGCGGCACGCCCAGCTGCTGGTAGGCCCAGGGGGTTCCGGTGATCCCGCAGCCGGTCTGCACCTCGTCGAAGACCAGCAGTGCGTCGAACTCGTCGCACAGCCGGCGCATCGCGGCGAAGAACTGCGGACGGAAATGCCGGTCCCCGCCCTCGCCCTGGATGGGTTCGGCGATGAAGCAGGCGATATCGTGCGGGTGGGCTTCGAACGCGGCCCGGGCCTGGCGCAGCGATTCTGCTTCCAGCGCCTCGATGTCCGCACCCGGGCGCAGGTACGGCGCATCGATGCGCGGCCAGTCGAACTTCGGGAACCGCGCCACCTTGGCGGGGTCGGTGTTGGTCAGCGACATGGTGTAGCCACTGCGGCCGTGGAACGCGCCGCGCAGATGCAGCACCCGGGTGCCCAGCGCGGGGTCCATCCCGCGGCTCTCGTTGAACCGGCTCTTCCAGTCGAAGGCGACCTTCAACGCGTTCTCGACGGCCAGCGCACCCCCGTCGACGAAGAACAGGTGCGGCAGTGCCGGATCGCCGAGCACCCGGGCGAAGGTGTCGACGAACCGCGCCATCGGCACGCTGTACACATCGGAGTTGCTCGGCTTGTTGACCGCCGCCGCGGTCAGCTCCGCGCGGAACTGCGCGTCGTCGGCCAGGGCCGGGTGGTTCATCCCGAGTGCGCTGGAGGCGAAGAACGTGAACATGTCGAGATAGCCGCGGCCGGTGCGGGCGTCGACCAGGTAGGAGCCGCGCGAACGGTCGATGTCGAGGACCAGATCCAGGCCGTCGGCGAGGATGCTGCGGGACAGCACCGAACGCACCTCGCGTGGGGATACCTTTCGCGAATAGGCACCCAGGGCAGGAATAAGATCGGTCATAAACCGATCGTATCGTACTTTTTACTGTGAACACGGCTCTCTGTCGACCGCGCCACAAAGGACCAAAGACCATGGCGGAGTTTGCCCGGCGCACATAGCCTCACCTAAGTCACCGCCCACGGACACCGAGGTCAGCATGCAACTTCCCGTCACCACACTGACGAATCTGCCGGTCGGCGGGTTGGCCACCATCCTCGGCATCGCCGCCGACGCCCCCGCGCACGTCGCGCTGCGGCTGCGCCACCTCGGCTTCCGGTCCGGCAACGAAGTCCACGCCATACGCGTCGCCCCACTCGGCGACCCGACCGTGTACCGGGTCCTGGGCTACGACATGTGCCTGCGCCGGCACGAGGCCTGCCACATCGAGATCGAGGTGGCACCGTGACCGCACCCGCCTGCCACAACAGCGGACCCGTCGACGCCCCGTCCGGCCAGACCCGCATCGCGCTCGTCGGCAGCCCCAACGCCGGCAAGACCAGCGTGTTCAACCAGCTCACCGGCATGCGCGCACACACCGGCAACTACCCCGGCGTCACCGTGACGCGCAGCGTCGGCACCGGCCGGCACACCGGCGCGGACGGCAGCACCGTCAAATTCACCATCGAGGATCTGCCCGGCGCCTACAGCCTGCACCCGGCCAGCCCGGACGAACAGGTCGTCGCCGACCTGCTGGGCGGTCGGTTGCCCGGGATCACCCCACCGGACGCACTGGCGGTCGTCATCGACGTCACCGTGCTGGAACGGTCGCTGTCGCTGGTCGCCCAGGTGCTGGCACTGGGCCTGCCCACGATGGTGGTCCTCACCATGAACGACGAGTTGGCCAACCGCGGTGGACACCTGGACACCGACCGGCTGGCCGCCGCGCTGGGCGTGCCGGTGGTCGGGGTGGTCGCCAGCCGCGGAAAGGGTTTCGAGCCGCTGCGCACACTGTTCGCCGATCCCACCACCTGGTCGCGGGTACCGATCCCGCCACCGAGCGACGACGCCGAGTTCAACTCGTGGGTCGCCTCGATACTGGCTGCCGCCCAGTACCGCGCGCCCGAAGGCGACCGCCGCAGCGCCGCCATCGACCGGGTCCTGCTGCACCCCGTCTTCGGGACGCTCACCTTCATCGCGGTGATGTTCCTGTTCTTCCAGGTCATCTTCACCGTCGCGGCCCCACTCCAGGATCTGGTCGAGCAGCTGTTCAGTTGGCTGGCGACGCTGGTCGCCGACAACGTCACCAACACGACCCTGTCCGGGCTGCTCGGCTCCGGCATCATCGGCGGCGTCGGCTCGGTGCTGGTGTTCATCCCGCAGATCGTGCTGATGTTCCTGCTGATTTCGCTGCTCGAGGGCATCGGCTACATGGCCCGGGCGGCCTTCCTGGTCGACCGCATCATGGCCACCACCGGCCTGGAGGGCCGGGCGTTCGTCGCGATGCTGTCCTCGGTGGCCTGCGCCATCCCGGGCATCATGGCCACCCGGACATTGCCCTCGTCCCGGGATCGCCTGGCCACCACCATGGCCGCACCGCTCATGACGTGTTCGGCGCGGCTACCGGTCTACATCCTGCTCATCGGGCTGCTCGTCGACCCGGCGGCCCGGCTCGGACCGTTCTCGGTGCAGGGAATCGCGATGTTCGGGCTCTACCTGCTGGGTGGCATCGCGGCGATGACGACCGCGTGGATCTTCAAGCGCGGTGTCCTCAAAGGCGACATGCTGCCGTTCTACATGGAGTTGCCGCCCTACCGGTTCCCGTCGCCGAAGTCGGTGCTGCTGAGCATGTGGGACGCCGCCAAGGCGTTCCTACGCAAGGCAGGAACCATCATCCTGGCCACCTCGGTGATCCTGTGGTTCCTGCTCAACCTGCCTCCGCGGACCGCCGAGACCGCCGGGATGGACGACACCGCCGCCGCGGCCTACGTCCTGGACCATTCGTTCGCCGCCGCGATCGGCAAGTTCATCCAGCCGATCTTCGATCCGCTGGGTTTCGACTGGCGCATCGCCGTCGGCCTGATCGGCGCACTGGCCGCCCGTGAGGTATTCGTCGCAACGATGGGCCAGATCTTCGCGGCCACCGATCCCGAGAACCCCATCGATGCGATCCGCAACGCGGTGTACCTGTCCGGCCCCCATCAGGGCGAGATGTTGTTCACCGCGCCCACCGTGGTGTCGTTGCTGCTGTTCTTCGCCTTCGCGCTGATGTGCATGTCGACCATCGCGGTCATGCGCCGCGAGACCAACTCCTGGCGCTGGCCGGCGGTCGCGTTCACCTACATGTTCGCCCTCGCCTGGGGCGCGGCGCTCGCCGGGCGCTACATCACCCTGTGGGTGACCGGATGACCCCAAGGCTGCACGCCGAGGCGACCGAGGATCCGTCGACCCTGCGGTGGGTCACCGACACCACGGCGCTGCCCGACGGGCTGGCCGAGGACCTGCTGGCCGACGGCACGCTGGCCGCCGTGGACATCAGCGCCGGCGAGATCCGCACCAGGCTGGCCCCCGGGCAGAACTGGGCCACTGCCGGAGCCGGCGTCAGAACGACGTTGTTCCAGGCGCTTTGCGCGCCGGAGCGCAGTGACCTGCACCACGAGATCGCCCAGATTGTGAGGCGTGAAGTAGAGCCTTTGGCCTCCTCACACGGCGGCACCATCCGGGTAGTTTCGGTAACCGACGACATCGTCGAGGTCGCGCTCGACGGTGCGTGCGGACACTGCACCCTGCAGGACCGGACATTGAACAGGCTGGCCACAGACGCGATCCGGGCCCGGTTCCCGCAGATCCGGGCCGTGCGGGCGGTGCGAAGATAGAAGGGTTGGGCCATGTCGCTGTTGGGAGCCCCGTTCGCGGCGGCGCGCAGCATCGTCGCCGGCGTCCGGGCCGGGGCCGACCTGGCC
>NZ_JBSWXU010000188.1:0-8888 GCF_056160785.1 Mycobacterium sp. ABE4_509
ACGGAGTCTCCTGGCGCATCCTGCTCGAAGACCTCAACCTCGCCTGGACCCAACACCGCAACGGACAACCCGTCACACTGCCCACACCGGGAATGTCGTTTGCCGGTTGGTCGGCATTGCTGCCCGGCCGCGCCCGGCAACCCGGTGTCGTCGCTCACACCCAGGCGTGGCAGCAGATCGCCGCGACATCAGGCGCGCTGCCCGCGGTGCGCCCCGACTCGGACACGCTGGGCACCGCTGGAAACCTGTCGGTGGACCTCGATGTCGAGACCACCGAGCTGCTGCTCGGCGAAGTGCCCGCGGCGTTCCACGCCGGGATCAACGATGTCCTGCTGATCGCATTCGGACTCGCACTGGCCGAATTCCTCGGAGAGCCCGGCGCGATCAGCATCGATGTGGAAGGCCATGGCCGCGAGGAAGAGCTGGGCAGTGGCAACGAGGTCATCGATCTGTCGCGCACCGTCGGGTGGTTCACCGCCAAATATCCGGTGGCACTGACGCTGGGTGGGTTGAGCTGGGCCCAGGTGGTTTCCGGCGCCGCCGAGTTGGGCACGGTGCTCAAGGACGCCAAGGAACAGCTGCGGACCGTGCCCGACGGCGTCACCTACGGGCTGCTGCGCTACCTCAACGACGATGTCGACCTCGACGGACCCGACCCCTCGATCGGATTCAACTACCTGGGTCGCCTCGGCGGCACCGGGGGCCGGGCCACCGCACAACCAACCGAGGCCTGGCAGATCAGCTGGGACTGCCTGGCCGACATCAACACGCACCACGACCTGTCCGCTCCGCTGGCACATACCGTGGAGCTCAACGCCGGCACCGTGGACACCGCCGCCGGACCGTGCCTGCGCGCCGGGTGGACGTGGGCGCCGTCGGTGCTCAGCCAGGCACATATCAGCCGGTTGAGCCGACTGTGGTTCGACGCGTTGACCGGGATATGCGCCCATGTCCGCGGCGGTGGCGGCGGTCTGACGCCCTCCGATATCGCCGTGGGCCTCAGCCAGCAGCAGATCGACGAGCTCCAGCGGCAGTATGCAGATAGCTGACGTTCTGCCCCTGACTCCGCTGCAGCAGGGGCTGCTGTACCACGCCAGCACCGCGCAGCAGGGTGACGACGTCTACGCGGTCCAGCTGGACATCTCGCTGTGCGGTCCGCTCGATCGGGACCGCTTGCGCAGTGCGGTGCAGGCCGTGGTGCATCGGCATCCGCACCTGGCGGCGCGATTCTCCGGCAAGTTCGACGAGCCGGTCCAGATCATCCCGGCAGACCCCGAGGTGCCGTGGCGCTATGTCGATCTGACCGGAAACGGCGCCGAAGACCCGGCTGGAGTCGATGACCAGATCGACCTGATCTGCGCCGCCGAGCGCGCCGCGGTTTGCGATCTGGCCACCCAGTCACCGATTCGCGGCACGCTGATCCGGTCAGCCCCGGATCGGTACCGGCTGGTGCTGACCAATCACCACATCGTGCTCGACGGTTGGTCGATCCCGATTCTGCTCGGTGAAATATTCGGCAGCTACTACGGCCACCGGCTGCCGCCGGCGATACCGTACCGCCGGTTCGTCGGTTGGCTGACCGCGCGCGACCTCGACACCGCCCGCGCCGCGTGGAGCGAGGTGCTGGCGGGTTTCGACACTCCGACTCTGGTCGGCCTGGCCGGCCAGGCCGACGACGCGCGCCGGGAAGTCGCGTCCTACGAAGTGTCCGAACAGATCACCCGCGCCCTCGGCGAGCTGGCGCGCACCTGCCACACCACCGTCAGCACGGTGCTGCAGGGCGCGTTCGCGCAGCTGTTGATGTCGTTGACGGGCCAGCACGATGTCGCCTTCGGCACGACCGTCTCGGGGCGGCCCAGCGACGTGCTCGGCGCGGACTCGATGGTGGGCCTGATGATCAACACGGTCCCGGTGCGGGCGACCGCCACCGCCGGAACCACCACCGCCGACCTGCTCGGCCAACTGCAGGACTCCTACAGCCACACGCTCGAGCACCAGCACCTCGCGCTCAACGAAATCCACCGCGCCGTCGGTCAGGACCAGCTGTTCGACACCTTCTTCGTATACGAGAACTACCCGATCGACGCGGCCCAACTCTCCGGCGCCGACGGGTTGACCGTCACCGAGTTCTCCCACCGCGAGTACAACCACTACCCGCTGGCGATTCAGGCCATGCCCGGAACCGAACTGCGCCTGCGCGTCGAATTCGACAGCGGCGTCTTCGACAAGGCGTCCGTCGACGCTCTCATCGGGCGCTTCCGCCGGCTGCTGGCGGCCATGACCGCAGATCCCGGCCGGCCGCTGTCCTCGATAGCCCTGCTCGACGACGGTGAGCTCGACCGGCTGGAACAGTGGAGCAACCGTGACACATTGACCCGACCCGCACCGGAACCGGCGTCGATCCCGGCGTCGTTCGCCGCGCAGGCCGCCCAACAGGTGGACAAGGTGGCGCTGACCTGCGGGGAGCGTTCGTGGTCCTACCGTGAGCTGGACGAGGCCGCAAACCGGCTGGCGCACCTGTTGGCCTCACACGGAGCAGGACCGGGGCAGCGGGTCGCCCTGTTGCTGCCCCGCTCCGCCGAGGCCATCGTGGCGATCCTGGCGATCGTGAAAACCGGTGCCGCCTATGTGCCGATCGACCCCGCCGTCCCGGAGGCGCGCAGGGAGTTCGTTCTCGCCGACGCCGCGCCGATGGCCGCCGTCACCAGCGCCGGGCTGGCCGATCGTTTGGACGGGTCCGGGCTGCTGGTCGTCGACATCGGCGATCCTGCCAACGAAGATCAACCCTGCACCGCGCTTCCGGCCCCGGCCCCCGACGACCTCGCCTACCTGATCTACACCTCGGGCACCACCGGCACCCCCAAGGGGGTGGCCATCACCCACCAGAACGTCACCAGACTGCTCGCGGCGATGGCCCTGGACATGGAGCTGGGCGAACAGGTCTGGTCCCAGTGGCACTCGCTGGCGTTCGACGTGTCGGTGTGCGAGATCTGGGGAGCGCTCCTCTACGGCGGGCGCCTGGTGGTGGTGCCCGAATCGGTGGCACGCGCCCCGGAGGAGTTCCATGCGCTGTTGGCCCGCGAGCATGTCACGGTCCTGAGCCAGACTCCGTCGGCGTTCTATGCGCTGCAGACCGCCGACGCACTGGCGCCCGAGCTGGGTCGTGAACTCGACTTGCGCGCGGTCATTTTCGCCGGGGAAGCCCTGGAACCACAGCGGCTCAAGACCTGGCGGGAAGCGCACCCGGGTGCGCCGCGCCTGCTCAACCTGTACGGCACCACCGAAACGACGGTGCACGCCTCGTTCCGCGAGATCACCGACACCGACATCGCCAACGACAGCGGCGTCAGTCCGGTCGGTGTGCCGCTGCCGAGCTATGCGTTCTTCGTACTGGACAACTGGCTGCGGCCGGCACCGGTGGGTGTGGTCGGTGACCTGTACGTGGCCGGTTCCGGCGCCGGCGCCGGCTACTGGCGGCGTTCGGGGCTGACATCGACGCGTTTCGTCGCGTGCCCCTTCGGAGCCGACGATCAACCGGGGCAACGGATGTACCGCACCGGCGACCTGGTGTTCTGGGGAGCCGACGGACAGTTGCGGTATGTGGGACGCGCCGACGAACAGGTCAAGATCCGCGGCTACCGCATCGAGCTGGGGGAGGTCCGCGCGGCGCTGGACGGGCTGGACGGAGTCGAGCAGGCGGTCGTCATCGCCCGCGAAGACCGTCCCGGCGACAAGCAACTGGTGGGATACGTGACTGCGACCCCCGCCGACCCGTCGTCGCTGGACCCCGCGACGCTGCGCGCCGCGCTGTCCGAGCGGCTACCCGAGTACATGGTCCCGGCCGCGATCATGGTGATCGACGCCCTGCCCCTGACCGTCAACGGCAAGCTCGACAGAAGAGCTCTGCCGGCCCCCGAGTACGGCGACTCCGAGAGCTATCGCGCACCCGCCACCGCAGTCGAGGAGATCCTGGCCGGCATCTACGCCAGAGTTCTCGGTGTTGAGCGGGTCGGTGTCGACGAGTCGTTCTTCGATCTGGGCGGGGACTCGCTGTCGGCGATGCGCCTGGTCGCCGCGGTCAACGCGGGCCTGGACGCCGGACTCTCGGTGCGCACGCTGTTCGAGGCGCCGACAGTGGCCAAGCTGGCCCCGCGGGTCGGTACCGAGCACTCGCGCCTGGCACCTCTGGTGGCGATGGAACGGCCGTCGGTGATTCCGTTGTCGTTCTCGCAGAACCGGTTGTGGTTCCTCGACCAGTTGCAGGGACCCTCACCGACCTACAACATGGCAGTGGGGCTGCGGCTCAAGGGCCGGCTCAACACCGAGGCGTTGGGTGCCGCGCTCGCCGACGTGGTGGAGCGGCACGAAAGCCTGCGCACGATATTCGCCGCGCCGGACGGAGTACCGCACCAGCTGGTGGTGCCGGCGCAGCAGGCGGACTTCGGCTGGGACGTCGTCGATGCCGGCGGCTGGTCGCAAGAGCAGCTGGACGGGGCGATCCGCGCGATCACTCGGCACGCCTTCGACCTGGCAACCGAGATTCCGATGCAGGCCAGGCTCTTCCGGATCGCCGAGGACGATCACGTGGTCGTGTCGGTGGCTCACCACATCGCCGCGGACGGCTTGTCGGTCGGACCGATGGTGCAGGACCTCGGCATCGCCTATGTCTGCCGATGTGCGGGCGCGGCACCGTTCTGGGACGAACTGCCGGTGCAGTACGTGGACTACACGCTGTGGCAACGGGCACAGTTCGGCGAACTCGACGACGGGGACAGCCTGATCGCCGCCCAGCTGGCCTATTGGCAGGACGCGTTGGCCGGGATGCCCGACCGGCTCGAGTTGCCGACCGACCGGCCGTATCCGCCCACCGCCGATCAACAGGGTGCCAGCATTTCGGTGCACTGGCCGATCGAGCTGCAACAGCAGATCGCCCGGGTGGCCCACGAACACAACGCGACGAGCTTCATGCTGGTTCAGGCCGCCCTGGCAGCACTGCTGGCCAAGCTCAGCGCGACCACTGACGTGGCGGTGGGATTCCCGATCGGCGGCCGGCGTGACCCCGGCCTGGACGACCTGATCGGATTCTTCGTCAACACCCTGGTGCTGCGGGTCGATGTGAGCGGGGATCCGACCGTCGCCGAACTGCTGGCTCGGGTGCGCGCCCGCAGCCTGGCCGCCTACGAACACCAGGATGTCCCCTTCGAGGTCGTGGTCGACCGGCTGAACCCGACCCGGTCGCTGACCCATCATCCGCTGGTCCAGGTGATCCTGGACTGGCGCAACCTGCCGGGGGAGACCAGCGACGACATCGTGATGGCGCTGGGTGACCTGCAGGTCACCCAGATCCCGCTGGAAACCGATACCGCCCGCATGGATCTGGCGTTCTCGTTCAGTGAGCGGTGGACCCGGGCGGGTGAGCCCACCGGGCTCGGGGCGCTGATCGAATACCGCACCGACGTGTTCGACCAGTCCAGCATCGAAATGCTGATGGAACGGTTGCGGCGGGTACTGGTGGCGATGACCACCGACCCGAAGCAGCGGCTGTCGGCGGTGGACGTCCTCGACGAGACCGAGCGCAGCCGTCTCGATCTGCTCGGCAATCGTGCGATGTTGACCAGCCCCGCACCGGCGGCCGTTTCGGTTCCGGAGTTGTTCGCCACCGCGGCCAGACGCTCCCCGGAGGCGATCGCGCTGCGTGCGGCCGACCTGTCACTGACCTACCGGGAACTCGAGGCATCCGCGACCCGGTTCGCGCATGTGCTTTCCCGAGCCGGTGTCGGCCCCGGTGCCTGTGTCGCACTGTTGCTGGAGCGCTCGGCCGAAGCCGTTGTGGCGATGCTCGCGGTCCTGAAGACCGGCGCAGCCTACCTGGCCATCGACCCGGCACTCCCGCAGAACCGGATCGGGTTCATGCTCACCGATGCCGCACCGACCACAGCGGTCAGCTCGGCCGATCTGCGGTCCCGGCTGGACGGGTACGACGTTGCCGTCGTCGACATCGCCGATCTCGAGATCACCGACACCACTGATCCATTCGGTCCACCGATACCGGCGCCGGTCCCGGACGACATCGCCTACCTGATCTACACCTCGGGAACCACCGGCACCCCCAAAGGGGTTGCCGTCACCCACCGCAACCTGGCGCACCTGGCCGACTCACCGCCGCCGGACCTGCCCGCGGTGCAGGTGTGGACCCAGTGTCACTCCTACGCGTTCGACTTCTCGGTCTGGGAGATATGGGCAGCGCTGCTGGGCGGCGGTCGATTGGTGATCGTGCCCGACTCCACCGTCCGCTCACCGGACGACTTCCACGCACTGCTGATCGACGAACGGGTCACCGTGCTGACCCAGACCCCCTCGGCGGTGAACGCCCTTCGCCCCCAGGGGCTGGAGTCGGTGGCGCTGCTGCTCGGCGGCGAGGCGTGTCCGGCCGAGACCGTGGACCGGTGGGCGCCGGGCCGCGTCGTGATCAACGCCTACGGCCCCACCGAAGCGACCGTGTACGCCTCCATGAGCACCCCTCTGACCGCCGGCTCGGTCGGGTCCGGTGTGGCGCCGATCGGGGGACCTGTCCCGACCGCGGCCCTGTTCGTTCTCGACGAACAGTTGCAGCCGGTGCCGCAAGGCGTGGTCGGGGAGTTGTACGTGGCCGGCCGGGGTGTGGGCGTCGGGTATGTCGGGCGAACCGGCTTGACCGCCTCCCGGTTCGTCGCGTCGCCGTTCGGGCGCCCCGGTGAACGCATGTATCGCACAGGGGACCTGGTGCGCTGGCGGTCCGATGGGCAACTCCAATACCTCGGACGCGCGGACGAGCAGGTCAAGATCCGCGGCTACCGCATCGAGCCGGGGGAGGTCCAAGCCGTCCTGGCCGGGCTCGACGGGGTCGATCAGGCGGTGGTGATCGCCCGCGAGGACCGCCCCGGGGACCCACGCCTGGTGGGTTATGTCACCGCCGGGGATGCCGAGCCGGATCCGGCCGCGCTGCGCGCCACGCTGTCCGAGCGGTTGCCCGCATACATGGTTCCGTCCGCGGTGATGGTCCTGCCCTCGGTGCCGCTGACCGTCGGCGGCAAGCTGGACAGACGGGCACTGCCGGCACCCGACTACCAGGACGCCGCGAGGTATCGCGCCCCCACCACCCTCACCGAGGAGATTCTGGCCGGTGCATTCGCCGAGGTGCTGGGTATGGAGCGCGTCGGGATCGATGACTCGTTCTTCGATCTGGGCGGCGATTCGTTGTCGGGCATGCGATTGATCGCGGCGGTCAACGCCCGATTGGACGCCGACATCGCGGTGCGCGCGTTGTTCGAAGCTCCCACGGTCGCGCAGTTGGCACCCCGGATCACCGGCGACCATGCCGGGCGATTCGAGCGGCTGGCCGCACGCCCACGTCCCGAGATCGTCCCGCTGTCCCTTGCGCAGAATCGGCTGTGGGTCATCGATCAGCTGCAGGGCCCCTCGCCGATGTACAACATCGCCGTGGCGTTGCGGCTGGACGGGGCGCTCGACGCCGACGCACTGGGCACCGCGCTCGCCGATGTGGTCGACCGGCAGGAGAGCCTGCGGACGCTGTTCCCGGCGGTCGACGGAATCCCCGAGCAGCGGGTGGTGTCCCATGACAAGGCCGACTTCGGCTGGGCGGTGACGGATTGCACCGGCTGGTCGCCGGCTCGGCTGGATCAAGCCGTCGATGAGATGGTGCAATACACGTTCGACCTCGGCGCCGAAATACCTCTTCGCGCGAAGCTCTTTCACCTTGCCGACGATCAACACATCCTGGTCGCCGTGGTGCACCACATCGCCGCCGACGGCTGGTCGGTGACTCCGCTGGTGCGTGACCTCGGTGTCGCCTATGCCGCCCGCAGCGTGGGGGAAGATCCCGATTGGGCCGATCTCAGCGTGCAATACGTCGACTACACGTTGTGGCAGCGCGAGCAGCTCGGTGACCTGGCAGACCCGGACAGCCGAATCGGCGCGGAACTGGCCTACTGGGAAGACGCTCTGGCCGGCCTGCCCGAGCAGTTGGCGTTGCCGACCGACCGTCCCTACCCGCAGGTGGCCGACTACCGCGGCGCCCGGCTGGATGTGTCGTGGCCTGCCGAGTTGCAGCAGCAGGTCGCCCGGGTGGCCCGTGAGCACAACGCGACCAGCTTCATGGTCGTCCAGGCCGCCCTGGCCGCGCTGCTGGGAAACCTCAGCGGCAGCGGCGATGTCGCGGTGGGCTTCCCGATCGCCGGGCGCGGGGACGCCGCGCTCGACGACTTGGTCGGATTCTTCGTCAACACCCTGGTGCTGCGGGTCGACCTGACCGGGGATCCCAGCTTCGCCGATCTGCTGACGCAGGTGCGCCGGCGCAGCCTCGCGGCCTACGAGCACCAGGACGTACCCTTCGAGGTGCTGGTGGACCGGCTCAAGCCGGCGCGCAGCATGACTCACCATCCGCTGGTCCAGGTGTTGTTGGCGTGGCAGAACTTCGCCTGGCAGGACAGTGAGACCGCCGGGCTGGCATTGGGCGACTTGCAGGTGACCCCGATGCCGGTCGACACCAAGACCGCACGGATGGACCTCACCTTCAATCTGGGTGAGCGCTGGGACGACGCCGGAGAGCCTGCCGGGATTCTCGGGGCCGTGGAGTTCCGCACCGACGTGTTCGACGCCGACACCATCGAAAAGCTGCTGGAGCGCTGGCAGCGGGTGCTGTCCGAGATGGTCGGCGACCCGGCCCGACGGCTTTCGACGGTCGACCTCCTCGACAGCGGTGAGCACGCGCTGCTCGATCAGTGGGGTAATCGTGCGTCGTTGGCCGGGTCGGACGGTGGTGTGGGTTCGATTGCCGGGGCGTTCGCGGCGCAGGTGGCCCGTGATGCCGATGCGGTGGCGGTCAGCTT
>NZ_JBSWXU010000189.1:0-8743 GCF_056160785.1 Mycobacterium sp. ABE4_509
CCGCTCGAACGGCCCGCCGCCGGGCGCCGCGCGGGGCTCGCGTTGTTTGAGCCCCAGCGGGTCGGTACCCGACGCCACGTCGAGCAGCGGGTTGACCACCCGCACCGCGCGGCGCAGGGCCAACTCGACGTCGGCATCGGTGATCGCGGGTTCGGTTGTCGACCAGAGCGCCACCCTGGGTCAATGTCCAGTCCGGCGCCGTCTCAAACCATCCCCGGCCCTCAGCGCTGACGGGCCCGGCCCTCAGCCCTGACGGGCCCGGCCCTCAGCCCTGACGGGCGACGATCACCGGGACCTGCGCGTGGTGCACCACCTTGGTGCTGACCGAGCCGAGCAGCATGCCGGCGAACCCGCCGCGTCCGTGGCTGCCGACCACCACCAACTGGGCTTTCTCTGCCTCCTGGAGGAGCTGGTGGGCCGGTCGGTCGCACACGACCACCCGGCGGACCTCCACGTCGGGATAGCGCTCGTGCCAGCCGGCGAGCCGCTCGCCGAGCAGCTCTTCACCCAGGCTCTGCATGGTCGCGTAGGTGACGCCGGGGTACTCGATCGCTATGGAGTCGCTCCAGGCGTGCACCGCGACCAGCGGAACACCCCGGCGTGCAGCCTCGTCGAAGGCGATCGCGGTGGCGGTCTCCGACGCCGGCGAGCCGTCGATTCCCACGAGGACCGGTGCGCCGGTCCTGTCACCCGAATCCTCGTCGTCGTGGATCACCGCGACCGGGCAGTGCGAGTGGTGCACCATCGCCGAGCTCACCGAGCCCAGCACGGTGCGCCCCATCGCGCCCAGACCGCGGCTGCCGAGCACGATCAGGTCGGCGTCCTTGGACAGGTCGATCAGAGTGCCCATGATGGTGTCGGAGTACATCTCGCTGGTGACGGTCACCCCGCCGAGTTCGCCGGCCAGTTTCTCGGCCCGCTCGGTGGACGCCGCCAGCACAGCACGGCCCTCGTCCTCCGGTGTCTTCCCGGAAACCGGCGCCGGCGGCATCTCCGGCCAGGCGACCACCATCGGGGGCCGCAGGACGTGGACGACCTTCAGCGAGGTCTTGCGTGACGCCGCTTCGTGTACCGCCCAATCGACAGCCTTGTCCGAGGGGGGTGAACCGTCCACCGCGACGACGATTCCGCGAGCATTGGTGTATTCGGTGTGGGCAGTCATTGTCCCCATCTCCTTCTGCCCGGTTCTTCCGGTTACACCTCCACGCTAGGACGCAGCGCAAGCACCGTCTGGGGTCCAAGGTCGGGACCGTAGGGCCTAAAGTCCCAAGCCGGCTCAAGACTTGAGGTAGCCGCCGTGGATGCGCAACACGTCCCCGGTCTGGTAGCTGCTGGCGGTGCTGGCCAGATACACCGCGACACCGGCGACGTCGTCGGGGCTTCCCCAGCGGCGGACTGGGACGCGCGGCTGCACCCGTGAGCTGAACCGCTCGTCGGCCAGGCCCTGGGCGGTCATCTCGGTGTCGAACCATCCCGGCGCGATGGTGTTGGCGCGGATTCCGTGCCGGGCCAGCTCGACGGCCATGCTGTCGATCAGTGCGGTCACGCCTGCCTTCGACGCGGCGTAGGCCGGCTGCCGCGGCATGCCCTGGAACGCCCCCAGGCTGGACACCCCGACCAGACTGCCGCCGTGTCCGGCCGCGACCATCTGCCGGGCCGCCTCACGCAGCGTGACGGAACACGCCGTCGAGGTCGACGGCGGTCACCCCCCGGAACTCGGCCAGCGAGGTCTCCAGCACCGGGGTGAAGGTGCCGCGCACCCCCGCGTTGGCGAAACACGATCCAGCCGGCCGAACTCGCCGCGGACCCGGGCCATGGCGTCGGTGACGGCCTGTTCGTCGGTGACATCGCAGGGCAGCGCCAGCACGGGGTTGCCGTCGGAGCGCAGGGACGTGGCGGCGGCCTCCAAACGCTGTGCGGTGCGTGCGAGGAGCACCACCGTGGCCCCGGCCCGCGCCAGGCCGGTCGCCATGCCCAGCCCGATACCCGTGGCGCCCCCGGTGACGACGGTGACATGGCCGGTCAGGTCGAACGGGTCGGTGGGTGTGGCGTCATCGGTCACGAACCGACCATACGTGCGGGCCGGAGTCGGCTTCATCGGCGCCGGCGAGACCTGCGGCAGGGAGGGGAGCCGGCTCGCTCGGTGTTTGCCGGATCGGCAGAGCGGCAATACAGCGTCGTGGGGTTCATCGAGTTCGTCCAGGACCGATGGACAGTGCTGTCCTTTCTCGCCTACCAGCACATGAGCCTCGTGGTTCAGACTCTCGCGCTGGCCACCGCGATCGCGCTGTTGATCGGCGTGCTGATCTACCGCTCCTCGTGGGGGGTGGCACTGGGCAACACCGTGACCGCGGTCGGGTTGACCATTCCGTCGTACGCGCTGCTCGGCGTCCTCGTCGGGATCGTCGGCCTCGGGGTGCTGCCCTCGGTCATCATGTTGTCGTTCTTCGGGGTGTTCCCCATTCTGCGAAACGTCGTGGTGGGGCTGTCCGGGGTGGACAAGACCCTGGTGGAGTCGGCCCGGGCGATGGGGATGAGCCGGCTGACCACCCTGGTGCGCCTGGAACTACCGCTGGCCTGGCCGGTGATCATGACCGGGGTGCGGGTGTCGGCGCAGATGCTGATGGGAATCGCCGCCATCGCGGCGTTCGCCCTCGGGCCCGGGCTGGGCGGCTACATCTTCTCGGGCATCTCCCGGATGGGCGGCGCCAACGCCACCAACTCGATCGTCGCCGCCACGATCGGCATCCTGATCTTGGCCGTCCTGCTCGACACCGTGCTCAACGCCATCACCCGATTCACCACCCCGAGGGGGATTCGTGTCTGACCCGCAGACCATGGACCACCCGGACACCGGCGGCGCCCGCACCGGGGGTGCCCGCATCCTGCTCGACGGTGTGACCAAGCGATACGGCGAATCGGGCGCCCCTGCGGTGGACAACATCTCGATGGAGATTCCCGCCGGGGAGATCGTGATGCTCGTCGGGCCGTCGGGCTGCGGCAAGACCACCACGATGAAGATGATCAACCGGCTGATCGAACCGACCAGCGGCCGCATTCTGATCGGCGACGACGACGTCACCAAGCGCGACCCCGACGAGCTGCGTCGCCACATCGGCTACGTGATCCAGGGCGCGGGTTTGTTCCCCCACTTCACCGTCGGCGACAACATCGCCATCGTGCCGAAGTTGTTGAAATGGGACAGGCAGCGCATCGCGGACCGCGTCGACGAACTGCTGGATCTGGTCAGCCTGGATCCCGCGCAGTACCGCGACCGCTACCCGCGGGAACTGTCCGGCGGCCAGCAGCAGCGTGTCGGGGTCGCTCGGGCGCTGGCCGCCGACCCGCCGGTGCTGCTGATGGACGAGCCGTTCGGGGCCGTGGACCCGATCACCCGGCAGCGGCTGCAGGACGAATTGCTGCGCCTGCAAGAGGACCTGCACAAGACCATCGTCTTCGTCACCCACGACTTCGACGAGGCGGTCAAGCTCGGCGACCGGATCGCCATCCTGCAGGCCGGCTCCAAGATCGTGCAGTACGACACCCCCGAGCAGATCCTGACCAACCCGGCCGACGATTTCGTGCGGACCTTCGTGGGGGCGGGCGCGGCCCTCAAACAGCTGACGTTGACCCGCATTCGCGACGTGGACCTGCATGAGGCCGCCGTGGCACACATCGGCGACGACCCGGCCGACGCGGTGCGCCGCGCCCGTGAGATCGATCGCGAGCACGTCATCGTGCTCGACGCCCAGGACCGTCCCCAGCGCTGGCTCTCGCTCGACGAGCTGGGCGACCCGCACGCCCTGGACGGGGTGTCCCGCGACGACGACCTCGAGTGCATCAGCCTGGCTTCCACGCTCAATGACGCGCTCGACGAGATGTTGACCTCGTCGCACGGCGTGGTCGTGGTGACCGGCCGGCGCAACTCCTACCAGGGGGTGGTCCGGGTCGAGACCATCATGGACGCGATGTCCGGGCTGCGTTCGGCGGCCCATGCCGCGGAGCGCCAACCGTGACCGCCGCCGTCACCGAGGACGCCGCCCACGTACCCGACACAGCGGCCGAGAAACCCGCCGGTCGAGCTGGTTTCGGCTTCCTTCGCTGGGCACTGCAGCCGCTGGTCTGTGCTGTTGCGGTGGCCGGTTGCCTGATCTATGTGCAGATCGCCGACGTGTCCGCGTCCGAGCAACGCTCGCTCGGCGTGCCGAATCTGATCGAGCTGCTGGGCCAGCACATGTCGGTCAGCCTGGCGGCCACGCTGCTGACCTGCGCGGTGGGTATACCGCTCGGCATCGCGCTGACCCGGGGCCGGATGCGGCGCTACTCCAAACCGATCATCACCGTGGCGGGGTTCGGCCAGGCCGCACCGGCGATCGGCCTGATCGCACTCGGTGCGGTGCTCTTCGGCATCGGCGAGGTCGGCGCGGTCGTCGCGCTGACCGTCTACGGGGCCCTGCCGATCGTCGCCAACACCGTGACCGGGCTCGACGGTGTGGACTCCCGTCTGGTCGAGGCCGGGCGTGGAATGGGCATGTCGGGCACCGCAACGCTGATGCGGGTGGAGTTGCCGCTGGCACTGCCGGTGATCGTGGCCGGGGTGCGCACCGCTCTGGTCCTCATCGTCGGCACCGCGGCGCTGGCGTCGTTCACCGGCGCCGGTGGACTCGGTCAGCTGATCACCACCGGCATCAAGCTGCAGCAGCCGGTCACCCTGATCGTGGGCGCCATCCTGGTCGCTGCGCTGGCGCTGTTCATCGACTGGCTGGCCCGCGTCGTCGAAATGGTGGCCGCCCCGAAGGGATTGTGATGGTCATGCGATTCGCCGGGCTACTCAGTGTGATCGTGGCGGCGACGGTGGCCGGGTGCGGTCTGCAGTCGGCGAGTGGGACCGTCCTGCCGGCTTCGCCCGGTTCGATCCGGCACTACGACTCGCTCGAAGGTGTCCCGGTGACGGTGGCGGCCAAGGATTTCACCGAGCAGCTCATCCTCGGCAACATGTTGTCGATCATCCTCAACGCCGCCGGCGCCGACGTCACCAACATGACCAACACGCCGGGCAGCTTCGGTGTGCGCGAGGCCATGCTCTCCGGTGACGCGAACATCTCGCCGGAGTACACCGGCACCGGGTGGATCAACTATCTGGGCCACGAAGACCCGATCAAGGACCCGGTCGCGCAGTGGCAGGCGGTCAACGACGAGGACCAGGCCAACGGGCTGACCTGGCTGCCTCCCGCGCCGATGAACAACACCTATGCGTTCGCCATCCGCGAGTCGGAGGCGCAGCGGCTGGGGGTGACCAAGCTCTCGGACCTGGCCACCCTGGACCGCTCCGAGTTGACGTTCTGCGTGGAGAGCGAATTCGCCAGCCGCAATGACGGTTTCGTGCCGATGCTGGCGACCTACGATCTGACCCGGTCGGATCTCGGTCAGGTGATCACGCTCGACACCGGTGTCATCTACACCGCAACGGCCGACGGTGACTGCAACTTCGGGGAGGTGTTCACCACCGACGGACGGATCCCGGCGCTGGATCTGCGGGTGCTCGAGGACGACAGGCAGTTCTTCCCGCTGTACAACCTCACCGAGGTGATCGACACCGAGCTACTCGACGCCCACCCTGAACTGGCCGAGATCTTCGGCCAGCTCAACCCGCGTCTCACCAACGAGGTGATGTTGAGCCTGAACGCCAGAGTGGACAACGACGGCCAGGATCCCGCGCTGGTCGCCCGGGACTGGCTCATCGAAGAAGGCCTGCTGTCCGCCGAGAAGTAGGCCGTTACAGGGCTCGCCACCAGCGGATCGCGGCATCGGAGTCGGACCAGTACTGCGTCGGAGTCGGGCACCGGGGCGCGTTCCAGGCCCGCACGGCGGTGCGCAGGCGGGTCAACGCCGTCTCCACGGCGCCCCGCCGCGGCTGAACAACCGCCGAACCCGAACCCGAACACGACATGTCGACCTCCCTGGTCCCCGAGTGTCGCAGGGTTACCCGCCGTGGCCGCCGTCAAACACGCCGGAAGGCCCGGTACGGACTCCCGTACCGGGCCTTCCGGGTCGATGTGGGTGGGCTCAGCCGATGCCGACCACGTCCGCAGCGATCGCGGCCAGCCGCGTCTGCGCTGCAGAAACCACCCGCTGGCGGTTCTTGTGCGCTTCCTCGTAGGCCACGATGACGCGGACGTCGGCCGGTTCGCTGAGTTCCTTGACCGCGGTGGCGGCCTCGTTGACGTTGAGGTCGTCGTAGTCGGCGATCGGCAGCTCGGTGACGTCCAGCACGCCGGTGGCACCGCGGACCGCGTGGATGGCGTCCGCAGCGTCGCGGGCGCCCTGCTCGCGGGTGATGCGCTCGGCGGCTTCCAGCGCGGAGTCCCGCGCGCCGGTCAGCGTCTTGGTGACGACCTCGCTGCGGTGTGACCCCCGCTCCACCAGATCGGCGAACGCCGGCCGCACCGACCGCACCGCCTCGGCGACACGCTCGGCGCCGCGCGTCGACCAGGTGAACGGCAGATTCGCCAGCTTGACCGCCAGGCCGGCGGCCGCCTGCAGCGGTGTCCGGCGCAGCGCCGCCGGACCACCCAGCGCATCCTCGGCGAGCACCGTCGTCAGCCATTCGACGGTGGCCGTGTGCGCGGTGATCAGCCGGGTGGCGAGTTCCTCGACCTGCTGGTGCTGGGCGGCCACGGCGAGCGCCTTGACATACCGGGCGCGGTCGAGCAGCTGGCCTTCCAGCGCGAGGTCGCCCAGCAGGGCCTCGTCGAACGGCTCGGCCTGCTCGGTCAGCGCCTTCACCGCCGCCGCGGCGCGGCCCAGGAACGGTCCGATGACGTCGGGGAAGCCGCCGAGGTCGCGGATGGCCTCCTCGATCGCCACCGCCCGGACACGGGCGTTGTCGGCGTTCTGGGACAGCTCGCGGCGCACCGCGTCGGTGCGGGCCTGCGCGACCCGGGTTTCGGCGACCTGGATCTCGGTGTGCGTCAGATCCAGCACGGTGCGCAGCTGGGCGATCAGCGTGGCGGTGGTCGATTCGGTGGAAACAGCCGGTGCAGCCATTGCTTTGTGTTCACCCCTTGTCTGGCGGTTCATTTCTCGTCAGCACGCTTCTCAGCGCTCACCGGCCGCATACCCGATGATTCGCGGTGTCATCGCGATTTCCGCCGCTGTGAGAAACGTGGCAATGATGTGAGACCCGCGCGCTGAACGGGTACCGCGCACGCCGCCGCCGGGGTGGTTTGCCGAGCGGCGGCACGGGTATCTGTGACTCGTGACGACGACGCTGGTGCAACCGCTGTTGCCCGAACCCCGCGGGCCGATCTCGCGGTCCGTGGTGGAGCTGCTCTGCGAACGGGCCCCGCTGCGCCACCTCCCCCGGGTCGAGACCTCGCTGGCCGATGCCGACCCGGCCGGCATCGACGTCCAGCTGGCCCTCTACCTGTGCTACGAACTGCACTACCGCGGTTTCGCCGGGGTGGATGCGCGCTGGGAATGGAACGCCGGGCTGCTCTACCTGCGGGGCCGGCTCGAGGACCTGTTCCTCGACGAGGTGGCACGCGCTGTCGGCGAAATCGACCCCGAGGTCCGCGCGCTCGACGAACTGGACGCGCTGTGTGTCGAACCGGTCGACGGGGAAGGCCTGTCGCACTACCTGCGCGACCGGGGCTCCTGGCAGCAGATGCGGGAGTATTTCGTCCACCGGTCGCTGTATCACCTCAAAGAGGGCGATCCGCACGCATGGGCGATTCCGCGGCTGACCGGGCAGGCCAAGGCATCGTTCGTCGCGGTGGAGTTCGACGAGTTCGGGGGCGGAAAGGGAGCACGGGTCCATCAGCAGTTGTTCGCCGACCTGCTGGCGGCCGCCGAGCTGAACCCCGACTACCTGGGCTATCTGGCCGACGTGCCGGCGCAGGCGCTGGCGGCGGTGAACCTGATGTCGCTGTTCGGGCTGCACCGGCGGTTGCGCGGGGCCGCGGTCGGCCACTTCGCCGCCACCGAGGTCACCTCGCCGCCTGGTTCCCGGCGCATGGTGCAGGCTTTGGAGCGGCTCGGTGCGCCGCAGCCCTGCCGCGCGTTCTACGCCGAGCACGTCGAGGCCGACGCCGTGCACGAGCAGGTGGTGCGCACCGATGTGGTCGGTGACCTGGTGCGCCGGGAACCGCACCTGGACGCTGACGTGGTGTTCGGCATCCGGGCGTTCGACGTGGTCGAGGGCTGGCTGGCCGAGCACCTGCTGTCGTGCTGGCGGTCCGGGCGCAGCTCACTGCGCCGGGAGCTCACCTGACCCGTCGGTGGCCCGCTGCCGTCGTCGGTGGCTGGTGTCGCACAACGGGTAGGTCTTGGATCTGCGGCAGGCGCAGATCGCCACCATGAACCGGTCGGATTCGACGACGCCGCCGTCGGCGAGCTCGATCCGCACCGGGCCCTCGACCAGCACCGGGCCGCCGGGGACGACGCGCACCGTGCGGGCGGGCTGCTCGGTCACGGGGCGTCTGCGCGGATCACCACGATCCGCTCCTGGGTGCTTCCCGGGGGCAGCAGCCCGGCCCGCATCAGCCATGGGGCGCGGGCCGAGAGCACCGGGCCGAACGGGATGAGTTGTTGGGCAACCACTTCAGCACGCATGCCCTGGGCGCGCAGGGTGTTCAGGGTGCGCCGGACATTCGCCCCCCCCCCCCCCCCCCCCCCCCCCCCCCCCCCCCCCCCCCCCCCCCCCCCCCCCCCCCCCCCCCCCCCCCCCCCCCCCCCCCCCCCC
>NZ_JBSWXU010000190.1:0-8741 GCF_056160785.1 Mycobacterium sp. ABE4_509
CCACAGCGCGTCGCCGCCGTTGTCGCCGGAGCCGACGACCGCGCACACCGTGCGGCCACTGACCGTGCCGAGTTCCCGCGCGATCGCGGTGGCCAGCCCGAACGCGGCGCGACGCATCAGGACGCCGTCGGGTAGCGACGCCAGCAGCGGCGCCTCGGCATCGCGGATCTGCTGGGCGGTGAAATAGGACCGCATGAGTTGCACGCTACGCGGCGACATGAAGGGTATGACGACATCCATGACGACCGAGGAACTGCTCGAACTCGAACACGCCGGCTGGACTCGCTGTGCGACGGCAATCAGGGAAGGCGTGACTCAGCCCCGGTCCACGTCGTCCCAGAACGCCGCGGCGACCTGCTCGATCGCCTCGGCGCACTCGCCGCTGATCGCGTGCGAAGCCTCCGGATAGACCTCGACGTGGCTGTGTGCGATCAGCTTTCGCGCATGTGCCGCCGCCGCGTCGGCGTCCAGCATCACGCTGCGGCCGCCCAGGAACACCAGCACCGGCATCGTCAGCCCGCGAAGTTGGTCATCGGTGATCCGCGCCGGTGCCGGCAGCCGAAGCGCGAAGTCGGTCGTCGCCGAATCGATCAATCGGACCTCCGGCAGTGAGTAGTCGGCCATCACCCCGCCCGACACCCAGGACAGGAACCACCGGCGGAACGACTTCGGCGTGGGCAGCGCCATCAAGGCCGACGCCGCCAGGGTGCGGACCGGGATGCCACCGAGCGTCATCACCGGGTCCAGCAGGGTCAGCGACGCCACCCGACCGGGGAAACGGACGGCATGGTTGACCGCCGCCCAGCCACCGATCGACGCCCCCAACAGGTGAGCCCGCCGCAGGTCGAGACCGGCCAGGGTGTCCTCGAGCCACTGCGCCTGGTCTCCGGCGTCGCTGATGGGGCGGGTCTGCACACTCATCCCGGCCTCACCGAGCAGGTCGACTGCGTACACCGTGCGTCGCGCGGCCAGCCCGGGCAGGTTGGCCCGCCACATCGGGGTCGACGCGTTGCGCCCCGGCAGCAGGACCAGCGGGGTGACCCTCCCGGGACCGTCGAAGCGGTAGACCCGGACAGTGCCGAACCCGGTGGCGACGTCGGCGCGGTCGGCGACCGGGGGCAGGTCGGCCATGCCCGCCTCGTAGACATCGAGGAAGTGGGGATAGCGGCCTTCGACGAAGTGTCCGACGCCCCTGGGCGGCACTACTCGACCGTGACCGACTTCGCCAGGTTGCGCGGCTTGTCCACGTCGTAACCGCGCGCCTGGGCCACCCCGGCAGCGAACAGCTGCATCGGAATGGTCGACAGCAGTGGCTGGAAAAGTGTTGGCACCTGGGGAATTTCGATCAGGTGGTCGGCGTAGGGCCGCACCGTGTCGTCACCCTCCTCGGCGATGACGATGGTGATGGCGCCGCGCGCCTGGATCTCGCGGATGTTCGACAGCAGCTTGGCGTGCAGCATCGCCGCGTTCTTCGGCGAGGGCATCACCACGATGACGGGCAGGTCGTCCTCGATCAGCGCGATGGGTCCGTGTTTGAGCTCGCCGGCGGCGAAGCCCTCGGCGTGCATGTAGGCCAGCTCCTTGAGCTTGAGCGCGCCTTCCAGCGCCACCGGGAAACCCACGTGGCGACCCAGGAACAGCACCGTGGACGACAACGCGAACTGGTGCGCGAGCTGCATGACCGGGTCGGCGGTGGCCAGCACCCGCGAGATCATCTCGGGCATCGCTTCCAGGTCGTAGTACTCGCGGGCCACCTCGTCGGGGTACTTGGTGCCGCGCGCCTGCGCGAGCGCAAGGCCGACAAGGTAATTCGCGGCGATCTGGGCCAGGAACGTCTTCGTCGAGGCCACCCCGATCTCCGGTCCGGCACGGGTGTAGAGCACCGCGTCGCACTCCCGGGGGATCTGGCTGCCGTTGGTGTTGCAGATCGCGAGCACCTTGGCCTTCTGCTCCTTGGCGTGGCGCACCGCCTCGAGCGTGTCGGCGGTCTCCCCGGACTGGGAGATCGCCACGACCAGGGTGTGGCTGTCCAGCACCGGGTCGCGGTAGCGGAACTCGCTGGCCAGCTCCACCTCGACCGGCAGCCGCGTCCAGTGTTCGATGGCGTACTTGGCGAGCATCCCGGAGTGGTAGGCGGTGCCACAGGCCACCACGAAGACCTTGTCGATCTCACGCAGCTCCTGATCGGACAGGCGCTGTTCGTCGAGCACGATCCGGTTGTCCACGAAGTGCCCCAGCAGCGTGTCCGACACCGCGTCGGGCTGCTCGGCGATCTCCTTGAGCATGAAGTACTCGTAGCCACCCTTTTCGGCGGCCGAGGTGTCCCAGTCGATATGGAACGTGCGGTAGTCGATGCTCGGGTCGGCGGGCTCGCCCTCGAAATTCGTGATCCGGTAGCCGTCGGCGGTGACGACCACCGCCTGGTCCTGGCCGAGTTCGACGGCCTCACGGGTGTGCTCGATGAACGCCGCAACGTCGGAGCCGACGAACATCTCACCGTCGCCGACGCCGAGCACCAGCGGGGTGGACCGGCGCGCGGCGACGATCGTGCCCGGCTCGTCGGCGTGGGCGAACACCAGGGTGAAATGCCCCTCCAGGCGGCGCAGCACGGCCAGCACCGAGGCACCGAAGTCCCCGGCGTGCGGCCCGTGGCCGTACTCCCGCGCGACCAGGTGCACCGACACCTCGGTGTCGGTGTCGCTGGCGAACTCGACGCCGGCATGTTCCAGTTCGGCGCGCAGCGACGCGTAGTTCTCGATGATGCCGTTGTGCACGACCGCGACCTTGCCGGTGGCGTCGCAGTGCGGGTGGGCGTTGCGGTCGGTGGGCCTGCCGTGGGTGGCCCACCGGGTGTGGCCGAGCCCGGTGGCACCGTGGGCCCCGTTGATACCGACCTCGACCAGCTCGGTCTCCAGGTTGGCGAGCCGCCCTGCCTTGCGACTGACTGTGAGCCCACCGCGACCGTCGAGAAGCGCGACGCCTGCCGAGTCGTAACCTCGGTACTCCATGCGGCGCAGCGCGTCGACGACGATGTCGCAGGCAGGACGCTGCCCGACGTAGCCGACAATTCCGCACATAGCCATTCAGGGTACGGCAGCGGCACACGAAACCCTGTTGGGCTACGGTCGTGCAGTGGCGAGTATCAAGAAGCTCTATGCCGCGTTGACCAGGCGCGGACCCCACCGCGTCATGCGGGGTGACCTGGGGTTTGCCGGCCTGCCCGGCGTGGTCTACACCCCGGTGGCGGGTAAGAGCCTGCCCGGCGTGGCCTTCGCTCACGATTGGATCACATCGGCACAGCGCTACCAGGGGACACTCGAGCACCTGGCGTCGTGGGGCATCGTCGCCGCGGCGGTCGACACCGAGACCGGGCTCGCGCCGTCGGCACTGAATCTGTCCTATGACCTGGGCACGGCGCTGGACATCATCACCGGGGTCCGGCTGGGCACCGGCGACATCAGCGTGCACCCCGACAAGCTCGGGGTGGCCGGGCACGGTTTCGGCGCGTCGGCGGCGGTGTTCACCGCGGCCGGTATGCCGGCCAAGCCCAGGGCGGTGTTCGCGGCCTATCCGACGGTCACCAGCCCGCCGGCCGAGCAGCCCGGCGCGTCGCTGACGGTGCCGGGGCTGATCCTCACCGCTCCGGGCGATCCGATGTCGCTGCGGTCCAACGCGGTGGAATTGGCGCGGGCCTGGAAGCCGGCCACGCTGCGTTCCACGCCGAAGGCCAAGTCCGGCGGTCTGGTGGAGGGCCGGCGCCTGGGGCGCGCAGTCGGACTGCCGGGGGCCGACCGCGGCTCCCAGAAGATCGTCCGGGCGTTGATGACGGGCTATCTGCTGCACATGCTGACCGGGGACAAGCAGTACCGGGATTTCGCCGATCCCGAGGTCGAACTGCCCAAGGCGCCGGTGCTCGATCCGTTCGCCGACGACCCGGTCGACCTGGAGAACAAGGTCGTCGCGCTGCTGAAGCCGTAGCGATCCCTGCCCCGGCGCTGCCCAACCAACCGGTTGGGTATATACCTGATCCATGCGCACCGGCATCTTCCTGAACTATGCGGGCGGCTTCCTCGAAGCTGTCGACGAGGTCGTCGAACTGGAGAAGATCGGCGTCGACATCGCCCTGGTCGCCGAGGCCTATTCCTACGACGCGATCAGCCAACTCGGGTTCCTGGCGGCCCGGACCTCGCGGATCGAACTGGGCACCGGGGTGGTGCCGATCTACACCCGCACCCCGGCGCTGATGGCGATGACCGCCGCCGGGCTGGACTACGTCTCCGACGGCCGGTTCCGGCTCGGCCTGGGCACCTCCGGACCGCAGGTGATCGAGGGATTCCACGGCCTGCCGTTCGACGCACCGCTCGGCCGCACGCGCGAGACGGTCGAGATCTGCCGCCGGATATGGCGCCGCGAGCGGGTCAGCTACGACGGCAAGTACTACCGGCTGCCGCTGCCTGCCGAGCAGGGCACCGGGCTCGGCAAACCACTGAAGCTGATCAACCATCCGGTACGGGAACAGATCCCGATCACCATCGCCGCGCTGGGACCCAAGAACGTCGAGCTGACCGCCGAGATCGCCGACGGATGGCAGCCGGTGTTCTTCTATCCGGAGAAGGCCGACGAGGTCTGGGGGGACGCCTTGCGGGCCGGCGCCGCCAAGCGGGACCCGGCACTGGCCCCGCTCGACGTGATGGTCAGCGCGACCCTGGCGATCGGCGACGACGTCGAGGACCGGCTGTCCTGGGCCAAGCCCCAATTAGCGCTCTACATCGGCGGTATGGGCGCCCGGGGCCGCAACTTCTACCACAGCCTGGCCACCCGGTACGGCTTCGGCGAGGTCGCCGACCACATCCAGGACCTCTACCTCGCCGGCAAGAAGGCCGAAGCCATCGAAGCGGTGCCCGACGAGTTGGTCCGTCAGGTGTCCCTGGTCGGTCCGTCGGGCTTCGTCAAGGAGCGGGTGGCCGCCTTCGCCGAGGCCGGGGTGACGACGCTGCTGGTGCATCCGCTCTCGGCCGATCGGCGTGAGACCGTCCGGTTCGTCGAGGAACTACAGTCGGTGTTGTGACCGAGCTGGGCGACGACGTGGTCGCGTTCCTCTCCGAAGGGACCCGCACCGCGAAACTGGGCTATGTCGCACGCGACGGGCGCCCCTTGGTCGCCCCGGTGTGGTTCTACGTCGACGGCAACGAGCTGGTGTTCAACACCGGCAAGGACACCGCCAAGGGACGTGCGCTGCACCGTGATCCGCGGGTGGTGGTGTGCGTCGACGATGAGCGGCCGCCGTTCTCGTTCGTGCAGATCCAGGGACAGGCCTCGCTCAGCGAAGACCCCCGGGAGCTGCTGGCCACCGCGACCCGCCTCGGCGGGCGCTACATGGGGGCCGACCGCGCCGAAGAGTACGGGCGCCGCAACGGCGTTCCCGGTGAGCTGATCGTGCGGGTGACCCCGACGAAGGTCGTCAAGGCCTTCAACCTCGCCGACTGATCCCGGCGGTCAGGATGGCCGCCAGTTCGCGGTAGGCCTCGGCGTCGTCGAGTCCGGTGTTCTGCCGCACCATGCGCTGCTGGATGCGGACCATGACCGTGGCCACCAGATCGGCGGCGAAGGCGGCGTGCACGTCGCGGAAGTCGCCGGCGGCCACCCCGTCAGCGATCAGCTCCTGCACCCGGCGCGCCGCGATCCGGGTGTTCTGCTCGTAGACGGCGCGCGCGGGGGCGAACGCGTCGAGATCGGCCATGAACTGATCCGACGCCGGGTCCAGCGCGGCACCGACCGCCGTCAGGTACGCCGCGACCCGCTCGCGCGCCCCCACCTGGGCGGCGACGCGTGCCTCCACCTGGTCTGCCGCCGAGCGGAAGAAGTGCACGGTGGCGGCCCGCACCAGCTGCTCCTTGCTCGCGGCCAGCGTGTACAGCGTGGACTTCGAACAATGCAGGCGGGCGGCGATGTCCTCGAGGGTCAGGTGTGCGAAGCCCTCGGCCAGCAGCAGCGCCACCAGTGCGTCGAACAGTTCGGTGCGCCGCCGGGTCGCGAACGAGGGCCTGGTCACACAGCTGATAGTACTCTGGACAGTCCTGTAGTACTGTCCCGAGTATGGCTGTTGATCGCCTGCTACCCACCGACGAAGCCCACGAACTGGTGGCCCTCGCCCGCCAGATCGCCGACAAGGTGCTCGACCCGATCGTCGACGACCACGAGAAGCGGGAGACCTATCCCGACGGCGTCTTCGCCACCCTCGGCGAGGCCGGGCTGCTGAGCCTGCCCTACCCCGAGCAGTGGGGCGGCGGTGGGCAGCCCTACGAGGTCTATCTGCAGGTTCTCGAGGAACTCGCGTCCCGGTGGGCGGCCGTAGCCGTGGCGGTCAGCGTGCACAGCCTGTCCTGTCATCCGCTGATGTCCTTCGGTACCGACGAGCAACGGCACCGCTGGCTGCCCGAGATGCTCGGCGGAACCACGATCGGCGCCTACAGCCTGTCCGAACCGCAGGCCGGTTCGGACGCCGCCGCGCTGAGCTGCCGCGCCACCCCGACCGACGGCGGATACCGGATCAGCGGAGCCAAAGCCTGGATCACCCACGGCGGAATCGCCGACTTCTACAACCTGTTCGCCCGCACCGCAGAGGGCTCCCAGGGCATCTCGTGCTTCCTGGTCCCCAAGGGCACCGCCGGGCTCACGTTCGGCAAACCCGAGGAGAAGATGGGCCTGCACGCGGTGCCCACCACCGCAGCGCACTACGACGACGCCTTCCTCGACTCCGACCGCCGGATCGGCACCGAAGGCCAGGGCCTGCAGATCGCCTTCAGCGCGCTGGACTCCGGCCGCCTCGGAATCGCCGCAGTGGCCGTCGGGCTGGCCCAGGCCGCCCTCGACGAAGCGGTGGCCTACAGCCAGGAGCGGACGACGTTCGGACGCAAGATCATCGACCACCAGGGGCTGGGGTTCCTGCTCGCCGACATGGCCGCCGCCGTCGACGCCGCCCGGGCCACCTACCTGGATGCGGCCCGGCGCCGGGACGCCGCAATGGACTACTCGCGGCAGGCCTCGGTCGCCAAGCTCACCGCCACCGACGCGGCGATGAAGGTGACCACCGATGCTGTGCAGGTGCTCGGAGGTGCCGGCTACACCCGCGACTACCGTGTGGAAAGGTACATGCGCGAAGCCAAGATCATGCAGATCTTCGAAGGCACCAACCAGATTCAACGGCTGGTCATCAGCCGGCACCTGGCCCGCCCCTGATCACGAGGAGACCCGTGACGATCACCACGAAGTTCACCGAGACATTCGGCATCGAGCATCCCGTCGTGCAGGGCGGGATGCAGTGGGTCGGGCGCGCCGAGCTCGCCGCCGCGGTGTCGCAGGCCGGCGGACTCGGCCTGATCACCGCACTGACCCAGCCCACCCCGGCGGACCTGGCCAACGAGATCGCCCGCGCCCGGGACCTGACCGACAAGCCGTTCGGGGTCAACCTGACCATCCTGCCGACGATCAACCCGCCGCCGTACGACGAGTACCGCCAGGTCATCGTCGATACGGGCATCAAGATCGTCGAGACGGCCGGCTCCAACCCGGCGCCGCACCTGCCGATGTTCCACGACAACGGCATCAAGGTGCTGCACAAGTGCACCTCGGTGCGCCATGCGGTCAAGGCCCAGTCCCTGGGGGTGGACGGCATCAGCATCGACGGGTTCGAATGCGCCGGGCATCCCGGTGAGGACGACATCCCCGGGCTGGTGCTGATCCCGGCGGCTGCCGAGCAGATCGAGATCCCGATGATCGCCTCCGGCGGCTTCGCCGACGCCCGCGGTCTGGTCGCCGCGCTGGCGCTGGGCGCCGACGGCATCAACATGGGATCGCGGTTCATGTGCACCGCCGAATCGCCGATCCACCAGAACGTCAAGGAAGCCATCGTGGCCGGCGACGAGCGCGGCACCGAGCTGATCTTCCGCACCCTGCGCAACACCGGCCGGGTGGCCAGCAACACGGTGTCCCGCGAGGTGGTCGAGATCCTCAACAAGGGCGGTCAATTCGACGACATCGCCCACCTGGTGGCCGGCAAGCGGGGAGTGAAGGTCTACGAGACCGGCGACCTGGAAGCCGGGATCTGGTGGATCGGGACCGCGATGGGCCTCATCGACGACATCCCCAGCGCCGGAGAGGTCGTCAGCCGCATCGTCGCCGGAGCCGAGGAGATCATCAGCCACCGGTTGGCCGATCTGGTGAGCTGACGCTCGACTCCCCCACCTGCGGCAGCTCGTCGGCGGCGATCTCGCACGGAGACCTCCCGTCGGCGACCGGTTCGGCCGGGGGCGGCAGCGGTTCGGCGGGCGGCGGTACCGTCTCGACCGGCTCAGCGGTGACCGGGATGACCTCCTCCGCACCGGAATCGGCGTCCTGTTCGTCTTCGGCCGGTTCTTCGTCGGTCGCCTCGTCGGCTCCAGACCCGCCGTCCCCGCCGTGCTCCTCGTCCTCCCCGTCCTCGGGCTCCTCCTCCTCGGCATCTTCGTCGGCTTCATCGTCGGCCTCATCGTCGGCCTCATCGTCGAGGTCCTCCAGCTCGGGGACGTCGAGCTCGGCCAACTCCGGAACCATCCCGCCCGCATCACCGAGCAGCCCGCTCAGCGCATCGGAGAACTGCCGGCCGAGCCCCGACAGGCCACCGCCGAGGTCCGGCAAGCCCGACCCGCCCGGTGACGGCGCCGCGGGCAGCGGCGGCCCAGCAGCAGCGGCCTCTGCCGGGG
>NZ_JBSWXU010000191.1:0-8278 GCF_056160785.1 Mycobacterium sp. ABE4_509
CGTCGGTCCAGCGCAGCGGCAGCACGGCGTCGGCCAGCGTCGGCATCGGCGCACCGGTTTGGATCCGCGCGGCCTGGCGCGGCTGCAGCCGGCTCGGAGTGCGCTCACCGGCCTCGATCAGGCCCATCACCGGCAGGCTGATGTCGCCGTTGTCCAGTACCTCGCCGCCGTCGCCGTCTTCGTCCTCCGCCGATTCACGCCCGCCGAGCACATCGACGCTGCGCACCGCGTAGCCGTCGATGGCGGCCTGGTCGAAACCGGGCAGTGGACGCTCGGTCACCACCTCTTCGGCGCACATCAGGCCCTGGGCTTCAGCGATCGCCACCCGCACCGGACGCGGCGCTACCGCTGCCGACGCCACCCGCGCCTGCTGGTCCTCCACCGAACGCACAACATGCCTTTCTCACCTCAGAACACCCAGCCGGCGTCGACCGAACGGGCGCGCTTGCGCTCGGCGATGCAGCCGCTGCTACTCGGTCACCGCGGGCGCGAGGCCCAGCCGTTCGATCAACCACCGGCGCAGTTCCGGCCCGTAGTCATCTCGTTCCAACGCAAAGTCAACCGCAGCCTTCAGGTAGCCACCGGGATTTCCCAGATCGTGTCGAGATCCGCGGTGCACGACCACGTGCACCGGGTGGCCCTCCTCGATCAGCAGCGCGATCGCGTCGGTGAGCTGCAGTTCGTTGCCCGCGCCCCGTGGAATCCTGCGCAGCGCATCGAAGATCGCCCGGTCCAGCACGTAGCGACCGGCCGCCGCATACGGCGACGGCGCGTCCTCGGCCTTGGGCTTTTCGACCATGCCCTTGACCTTGAGGACGTTGGGATTGACCGCGTCGGGAACGGTCTCGACGTCGAAGACGCCGTAGGCACTGATCTCTTCGGGCGGCACCTCGATCGCGCACAGCACCGATCCGCCCCGCTTGGCCCGCACCTTTGACATGGTTTCGAGCACCCCGGTGGGCAACACCAGGTCGTCGGGCAGCAGCACCGCTATCGCGTCCTCGTCGGGGGCGAGGCTCGATTCGACACAGCCGACCGCATGGCCGAGGCCGAGCGGTTCGGCCTGCACGACGGATTCGACCTTGATCAACGCGGGCGCGCGGCGCACCTTCTCCAACATCAGGTGCTTGCCGCGGGCCTCCAGCGTCCCCTCCAGGACGAGGTCCTCGACGAAGTGCGCGACCACGCCGTCCTTGCCCTCGGAGGTGATGACGATGAGCCGTTCGGCGCCGGCCTCGGCGGCCTCGGCGGCGACCAGCTCGATACCGGGCGTGTCGACGACCGGCAGCAGCTCTTTGGGCACCGTCTTGGTGGCAGGCAGGAAACGGGTACCCAAGCCGGCGGCCGGCACGATCGCGGTGCGCGGAATTGGAACTTCAGGCCGATTCATCGTTCACACACTAACCTCTCTGCTTCGGTTGCTCTCTCCTTACCCGACCTGTCGAGGACTACGCAGTGGAAGAGACGAAATCACGGCTACGCAGCAGAATCCTGGCCGCGCGCCGGTTGCTGGACCCGTCGAGCTGCCAACACGAGGCCGACGAGCTGGCGCGGCACGCGGCGAAGCTGGCCGAGCCGGGCGCGACGGTGTGCGCCTACGTGCCGGTCGGTTCCGAGCCCGGATCGCAGGCGCTGATCGACGCGCTGGCCGACCGCGGCAGGGTCGTTCTGCTCCCGGTCGCCAGAAACGGCCCCGACGACACGCCCGCACCGCTGCAGTGGGGCCGCTACCGCCGCGGCGAGCTGGTCAGGGCCCCGTTCGGGCTGCGTGAGCCCGCACCCCCGACCCTTCCCGCCGAAACCGTGAGCCAGGCCGGCGTGGTGCTGGTGCCCGCGCTCGCGGTGGACCGGCGCGGCGTGCGCCTGGGACGCGGCGCGGGGTTCTATGACCGGACCCTGGGTTTGGCGGCCCCCGGAACGCTGCTCGTCGCGGTGGTCCGCGACGACGAACTCATCGAGCGGATACCCGCCGAACCCCACGACGTCGCGATGTCGCATGCGTTGACACCGGGGCGTGGCCTCGTCCGGCTCGGGGAATGAGCCGTCCCGCCTGGCGGTTCTAGCACTTAGGCAGGTAGAGTGCTAAGAAGTTTGACTGTCTCGGAGGTTTTCGTGCCTACCTATTCCTATGCATGCACCGAATGCGACAACAAGTTCGATCAGGTGCAGGCGTTCACCGATGATGCGCTGACGGAATGCCCGCAGTGCAACGGTCGGCTGCGCAAGCTGTTCGGCAAGGTCGGCGTGGTCTTCAAGGGCAGCGGGTTCTACCGCACCGACAGCCGTGAGGCCGACAACAAGAAGAAGAGCTCCGGCTCCGGCGGCTCGAGCAGCTCTGGTTCGGAGTCGAAGTCGAGCTCGGAGTCGTCGTCGAGTTCGTCGGAGAAGTCGACTTCCTCGGAGAAGTCGAGTTCGTCGTCGAGCGGTTCATCGAACAGCTCGTCGGCACCCGCCGCGGCCGCCTCGAGCTGACGGGGTTATCCACAGGCCGCCCGACCGAGGGCAGACGGCAACCCGCCACGGGATCTAGCGTGGCCGCATGGGGGATTCACTGGTCCCGTCGCCATTGAGCCGGCTTGGTCGGCTGCGCCCGGATTGGTCGCGCACGGTCGCCGCCCGCCGGGTACTCGCCGGGGCGCTGGTGGTCTTGGCGGCCGGTTCGGTTCTGCATGACGGCGCGCGGGACGCAGGCGCCGTGGTTCTCGTCGCCAGCCGCGATCTGACGCCCGGGACCGAGCTCACCACAGCCGATGTCCAACTCGAGAACCGAACCCCGACAACGGTTCCAGACGGTTCGGTGACCGACCTCGACGCCGTCGTGGGGGCGATGCCGGCGGGGCCGGTACGCCGCGGCGAGGTGCTCACCGATGTGCGGCTGCTGGGGCCGAGGCTGACCGAGGCGGCGGCCGGACCGGATGCGCGGGTCGTCCCGCTGACGCTCGCCGACGCCGCGGTTCCCGACCTGCTGAGGTCGGGCGACGTCGTCGACATCGTGGCCGCCCCTGGAGATTCCAGCGCCGAAGCGCGGGTCATCGCGACCGGAGCCGTCGTGGTGCTGGTGTCCACCGGGACGAGCGGGATCGCGGCCGGCGGCCGTGTGGTCCTGGTCGCCGTTCCGACGGCCACGGCGAGAACGGTGGCAGCGGCCGGCCTCATCGAGGCCATCGGACTCACCCTGCATTGAGCAGCTCTGAGCCTCAGACCTGCGCCGAAAACACTGCCGCCCCCGGCGGAACCGGGGGCGGCAGTGGAAAATCAGATCACATCACCAGTCGCCGATGGCGGGGCCGATCGGGTAGGCACCTTCGAACGCGGCAGCGGTACCACCGACCACAGCCTTGGTCGTATCCCGGATCTCACCCTGGGCGTGGACCACGCCGGCGTCAGCCAGGCGAGCCTCCGAGATGCCGCGCGCGACACCGTAGTCGTTGATGCGGATAACCGAGTTCTGCGATGCCTGCCGGCTCGTCACCGTCGGGCTGGGGCCGACTTCGTCGACATCGGCGCTGGCCGTACCACTGCCCAGGCCGATAGCGGCCGCGGCGATGGCGAACGAACCCAAGCCCACCAGACCCAGCTTCTTCGAACTGCGAGTGAAGGCCTCGGCGTATCCGGCCATCAGCATTCCCCTTTGAATAGGGAGGACGTGACATCCTCGTGACGTTGTGCAGGTCTTATCAGACTAGCAGTGAATGGCCGAGCCCGCGCGTCGGGTCGGCGATTCCAAACATCACAAGTGCCCAGTTCAGCCTGGGTTCAGCAATACTTCAGTTCCGGCTCAGCATGCTCTGCGGCCGAACTCAGCCGCACGGCAGCGCGATCATCATCCCTCGCTCCGATTCTCCAAACCTGCCACAACATCTACCTGCACATTCGATAGTAGGTAGCGGGCCCCGCCAGCGCCCGGGACGCCAGGCAGTTGTGCTGAATCCCCAAGGTTCCTCCCAGCTTGCCCCGACTTTTCGCCGGTGACGGCTGAGCCAGCCGCTAACGTTTCTGGATGACCTGGCGTTTCGGCCTGGCCACCACGCGAATCAGAAAGGGCCTCCGCAATGCTGAAGGGGTTCAAGGAGTTCATCTCCCGCGGAAACGTCATCGACCTGGCCGTCGCGGTGGTGATCGGCGCCGCGTTCACCGGCCTGGTCACCGCGTTCACCGAGAACGTCATCCAACCGTTGGTGGACCGGATCGGCGCGGAACCGGATGCGGAATACGGCGTTCTGCGGATCCCGCTGGGCGGAGCACAATTCATCGATCTCAACGCGGTGCTGTCGGCGGCGATCAACTTCCTGATCGTCGCCGCCGTGATCTACTTCGTGATCGTCGTGCCGTTCAGGAAGCTCAAGGAGCGCGACGTGAAGATCGAGTCCACCGAGACCGAACTGACGCTGCTCACCGAGATCCGGGATCTGCTGCGCGCCGGCGCCGACGGTGCGGCGGCGGCGGAACTCGACAGCCAGGAGGGCCGCCACTCGGTCCCGGAGTGAGACCCGCGGCGCCGCTCCGGGATCAGCTCATGGTCCAGGACTCGCCGTAGGTGGCGACGCTGTCCCCGGCCGACGAGATCAGCCGGGCAAACGGACGCAACAGCACACCGCCGGCCGCGCCGGTCACGGCGCCGTGCGCGTTGGAGACCGCGACGGCACCGGCGGGGCGAGCGACCTCCACAGTGACGGTCGCGATCTCCAGCACGCCCGGGCCGTTTCCCAGGTCCATCGAGATCGCGACGCTGGGATTCAGCGGCGGCGTGTAGACCCGATCGGCCAGATTGTCGTCGATGCCCCAGCCCCCGAGCGTGATGTTCGGCGAGCTGTAGCTGAAGTTCACCCCGACGCCCATCGACCACGGGAAACCGAGCTGGTAGCCCAACTCCAGGACGCCTGTGAAGTTCTCGGCGCCGAACCCGGACACCTGGTATGTCGCCGTGCCGGAATGGAACCACTCACGCGACAACCGGTTGCGGTCCAGCGGAAGGACCCCGTTGAGGATTGTGTCCCATTGCTGGATCGTCATGGTCCGCCCCAGGCCGTCGACCGCGCTGAGTTCGTCGTCGAGCCCCGCGTGCGACGTGCCCGCGCTCACGACCATCACCGTGGCAGACCCGGTGACCGCCAGGATCATCCAACGCAGCGCTCCCATCAGACGGTCAGCTTGACAAATTTGTCGACCGGCCGGAGGCGGTCTGCGCCCGAAAAGCGTCAACCCCCGGGAGCGAACTCCCGGGGGCCGACGATGATCAGTATTCGATCAGTTCATGTTCCACGGCTCGCCGTAGGTGGTGACGCTGTCACCGGTCGACGAGATGAGCCGGGCGAACGGACGGAGCAGCACGCCACCGGCCGCACCGGTCACGGTGCCGTGAGCGTTGGAGACGGCGACGGCACCGCCGGGGCCCGCGACGTCCACGGAGAAGGTCGCGACCTCCTGGATGCCCGGGCCGTTACCCAGGTCAGCCGAGATCGACACACCGGGGAACAGCGGCGGGGTCACGATGCTGTCGGTCAGACCGAACGGGAAGTCGGGGATGACGTCCCCGCCGAACGGCAGGCCGTAACCGTCGAACGCGATGTTCGGGGTGGTGTAGCTGAAGTTGATGCCGACGCCCAGCGACCACGGGAAGCCGACCTGGTAGCCCAGCTCCATGGTGCCCTCGAAGTCCTCGGCACCCTCACCGGCCACGATGTACACGGCGCGACCCGAGTGGAACCACTCACGGGTCAGCCGGTTGCGGTCCAGCGGAAAAACGCCGTTGAGGAAGGTGTCCCACTGCTGAATCGTCAGCGTGTTGCCCTGGCCGTCGACCAGGCTCAGTTCATTGTCCAGCCCGGCGTGAGAGGTGCCAGTGCTCGCGAACAGCGCCGCGATGGACGCCACCATCGCGATCAGCACTCGACTGATTGCCTTCATGATCTCCCTAGTTGTGTAGATCGAAGCCCCGTCAGGGGCACCGAGTTGTCCGTGCCTGGCTGTACCGCTTCACCACACACCTCGCAAGGCGAACATGTGAACCGAATTAGAAGACCCACATGTCGTTCTCACGAATCACTCATCGTTGACACGAGGAACATAACGGGGAGGCATCTGACCGGCAACGCGTGGGAGCGGGTGGTGTCGAACACTCCGAAAGTCGCCAATCGTTTGCTGAGGAGTCCCCATCCTCTCGACATACCCCTTCTGCGCGACGGCGGGGTTCGGCCGGAGAAACCGTCGCTGATCTTGGCCCCGCACCCGACTATTCGAAATCGGCGGTGCCAGTGTTACTGGAGATACCCGCTGGGCTTATTGCTAAGTCACAGGTCAGTCATGGTGGGGCGGAATGTTGTCGCGCAGCCACCGTTCGTGGTCGTCGCGCTCCTCCGGAGCGACGGGTTCGCGCTCATCCGAGGACGCCTCTGGCAACGTCTCGCCGAAGACGGTGTTAACTGCGATTCGCGACCGCTTCGATGGTCGACTCAATGACCCTACTCCATGTGACGAAGATCACTATTTGACGAGGATTAATGTTCACCTGCCCGTAACACTGCAGGTCGTGCGACAGATCTGAAGACCCCCAGAAACACGTGTGAGGAAGCCGATCCGGCTTCCTCACACGATACTCTCAGCGAGCGCTGGTCGATTAGATCTCCAAACTGGATAGCTGAGCGATCACCTGCGCAGCCAGCGGCCCCAGCGTGGCCATGCCGTCCCGCACCGCGGCCCGGGACCCGGCCAGGTTCACCACGAGGGTGCTACCGGACACACCGGACAACCCACGCGACACCCCGGCGTCGACGATTCCGGCGGAAAGCCCCGATGCTCGCAGCGCCTCGGCAATGCCCAGCAACTCCCGATCCAGCAGATCCCGGGTGGCCTCGGGGGTCACGTCGCGAGGCGTCACACCGGTGCCTCCCACCGACACCACCAGGTCCACTCCCCCGATGACCGCCGTGTTCAGCGCGTTGCGGATCTCGACCTCGTCGGAGGACACCACGATCACACCGTCGACCATGAAGCCGGCCTCGCTGAGCAGCTCGGTGACCAACGGACCGCTGTGGTCCTGTTCGTCGCCGTGGGCGGTGCGGTCATCGACGACGACGACCAGTGCCCGGCCGACCAACGTATGAGGCTGTTCCATGGGGATAACCGTATATGTCGGCCCCGACCCCGGCGCAGCCACACGCAGCACCGGACCGTCGGCATCGGTCAGCACCCTCACTGCCCGGCCCTGCCCAGGGTGACCTCGGTGGTCTGCGGGTTACCCGCCGCGTCGAGGTAGGTCAGGGTGACGGTGTCACCAGGGGCTTTCGAGCGCACCGCCGCGACCAGCGCATCGGCACTGCCGATCACCCGATCGTCGAGCTTGGTCACCACGACCCCGTTGGGCAGACCCGCAGCCGACGCCGCGCCACCGGCGGTGACCTCGACGATCTTGGCGCCGTCGACACCGGCGTCGTTGCCCACCTGAACACCGAGCGACGCGCGCGAGGCGGTGCCCGTCTGGATCAGCTCGTCGGCGATCCGCTTGGCCTGGTCGACCGGGATCGCGAATCCCAACCCGATCGACCCGCCCTGGGCGCCGCCGGCGTCGGCGCCCAGCGTGGCGATCGCAGAGTTGATGCCGACGAGTTCGCCGTTCATGTTGACCAGCGCGCCACCCGAGTTCCCGGGGTTGATCGCCGCGTCGGTCTGGATCGCGTCCAGCACGGTGTTCTGGTTCTGCGCGTCACCGCCGGCGGCCACCGGCCGGTTCATCGCGCTGATGATCCCGGTCGTCACCGTGCCCTCGAGGCCCAGCGGGGAACCGATGGCCACCACGTCCTGCCCGACCCGCAGCTCCGAGGACCGGCCCACGGTGATCGGCGTCAAACCCGACACGTTGCGCGCGCGGACCACCGCGATGTCGCTGCCGGGGTCGGTGCCGACCACGGTGAACGGTGCACTGCTGCCGTCGGCGAAGGTCACCTTCGTCTCGACCCCGCTCGGAGCGCCCTGCGCCGCGGCCACCACGTGGTTGTTGGTCAGGATCAGCCCGTCGGTCGACAGGATCACCCCCGAACCCTCTTCGGCCTGGCGGCCGCGGTCCACCTCGAGCTTCACCACGCTGGGCACCACCTTGGCGGCCACCTGCTCCACCGAGCCGGCGGGCAGGCTCGCAGCGGGCATGCTCGGCGCAGCGCCCGCAGCGCTGATGCTGCCCACGTTGTGATCGGGGTGGACCAGCGTCGCCACACCTCCACCGACACCGGCCGACAGCACGGCGATGGCCACCGCGCCGGCGGCCAGACTCGGCGTCCGGCCG
>NZ_JBSWXU010000192.1:0-8216 GCF_056160785.1 Mycobacterium sp. ABE4_509
CATCGCCCCAGCCTGACGCCACCAGATACTGGCAACCGTGGTCGACACGCCCATGTCCTGCGCCGCGGCAAATAACGGCTCGCCTTGACACCCCCGGTCGAACAACGTCCTCCGAGTCTCCAACGGATGGGGATAACCACTTGGCATTGCAACCTCCAAAATCCTGGGACGTTGCAATAGACAATTGATTCTGCCGCGCGACGCACTACCGGGAACGCACGTTCGCGGCGTTACAACGCCAAAGGCGCTACACCGCCAGACGCACCAGCGCCGCGGTGCGGGACAGACCCGGGAACGCCGCCGCGGTGGCACGCGGGTGCAGGGCGTGCACCGCCAGCCGGAACATCAAGGCACGCAACAGCATCTGCGGCCACTCGGGAAGCGCCGACCACCGCTCGATGAGACCGTCGTCGGCCCCGCCCCAGGACAGCGCATCGACCACGACCACGCCGGCGGCCCATGCCGGCGGGCGCCAGTATGGAGTGATGTCGGTGATCCCCGGCGCAGCACTGCCGGCGAACAGCACCGTTCCGTAGAGGTCCCCGTGCACCAGCTGGCTGGGGCTCTTGGTCGGACGGCGCAACGCGGCGAGCTGTCTGATCAGCTCCACCGACTTCTCCCCGTCGGCCGTCCCCGGCGCCACCCGCGCACCGGGCGGCAACGAGTGCAGCGGGCGTTCCTCCCAGGCGGCACGGTCGGCGGCATTGAAGACATCCACGTCTGCCCAGGGAGCCACCGGCGGCTGGGTCAGGAACCGCGGCCGCTCCAGCTTGGCCGTCGCCTCGTGCAGCCGCACCGCGGCCGAGACGACCTCGTCGTGGCGCGGCTCGGGCGTCCCCGCCACGTAGGTGTCGGCCCGCCATCCGGCGACGACATAGCGCCCGTCGGTGGAACGCACCGGCCGGGCCAGGCGCACCCCGTCGACGAAGAGGGTTTCGCGGACCTTCGCCGACCAGGCCGCCCGGGCATGGTCGGCGACCAGCGACAACACCACTTCACCGCAGCGCCAGCCGCCCTCCCAACTGGATCCCAGCGGGGCGGGCCGCACACCGGACAGCCCGAACGCCGCAAGCACATGATCTGGCGGGCGCTCAGCGGTCACCGAAACAGCCTAAGCGCAGCGGCGGCCAACCCGGCGTTAGTACATCACCATGTCGGGTTCGAGTTGCTTGGCCCAGGCCACGATGCCGCCCTGCAGATGCATCGCGTCGGTGAACCCGGCCCGTTTGATCACCGCCAGCGCCTCGGCCGAGCGCACCCCGGTCTTGCAGTACAGCACCGGGACCCGGTCCTGCGGCAACTTGGCCAGGCCGTCACCGGCCTCGATCGCCGACTTCGGGATCAGCTCGGCCCCGTCGATGTGGTTGATGTCCCACTCCACCGGTTCCCGCACGTCGATCAGCGCGTACTTCTTGCCGGAATCGAGCAGTTCGCGCAGTTCACGCGGTGTGACGGTGGAATCGAGCACCGCCTCGCTGGCTTCGTCGGTGATGGCGCCGCAGAACTCCTCGTAGTCGATCAACTCGGTGATCTTCGGGGTCGAGGGATCCTTGCGGATCTTGATGGTGCGGTAGGTCATGTCCAGCGCGTCGTAGACCATCAACCGGCCCAGCAGCGATTCGCCGATACCGGTGATCAGTTTGATCGCCTCGGTGCCCATCACCGAGGCGATCGACGCGCACAGGATGCCCAGCACCCCGCCCTCGGCGCAGGACGGCACCATTCCCGGCGGCGGCGGCTCGGGATAGAGGTCGCGGTAGTTCAGGCCGCGTTCATTACCGGCCTCATCGGCCGGGGCGTCCTCCCAGAACACCGACACCTGACCCTCGAACCGGTAGATCGAGCCCCACACGTAGGGCTTGCCCGCCAGCACCGCGGCGTCGTTGACCAGGTAGCGGGTGGCGAAGTTGTCGGTGCCGTCGATGATCAGGTCGTACTGCTTGAACAGGTTGACCGCGCGGTCGGGCTCGAGGCGGAACTCGTGCAGGCGCACCTCCACGAGGGGGTTGACCTCGAGGATCGAGTCGCGGGCGCTCTGCGCCTTGGGCCGGCCGATGTCGGACTGGCCGTGGATGATCTGGCGCTGCAGGTTGGATTCGTCGACCTCGTCGAACTCGACGATGCCGATCGTCCCCACCCCCGCGGCGGCGAGATAGAGCAGCGTCGGTGACCCGAGCCCGCCGGCACCGATCACCAGCACGCGGGCATTCTTGAGTCGCTTCTGCCCGTCCAGCCCGAGGTCGGGGATGATGAGGTGGCGGCTGTAGCGGGCCACCTCCTCACGGGTGAGCTCAGCCGCGGGCTCTACCAGCGGCGGCAGCGGTGTTGACACCGATTTTCTCCTTGGTTGGCTCTTGCCATCATCTCAGCAGGTACGAGGTTCAACAGCAACGAGGGCCGGGCGCTTCCCGCCAGCTCACGGGCGACGACGGTGTGCGCCACCCACAGGGTTGCCCGCCCGGCACACCACAAACACCGTCGGGGCGCGCGGCCCGGCGATCAGGCGATCGGATACGGCCAGGGGTTGAACCGGCAGGTCAGACCGTCGGCGGTGACCGTGCCGGGGTCGAATCGGGCGGCATCGTCGTTGCTGGTGGAGAACGTCTGCTGCATCATCACCGGCGCCAGGTCCCCGTCGGCCGGGCACTGCTCGTGGCGCTGGTAGCCGATGGCATGGCCCACCTCGTGGTTGATCAGGTACTGCCGGTAGGAGCCGATGTCACCCTGGAACGGCACCGCGCCGCGGACCCAGCGTGCCTCGTTGAGCAGCACCCGCGGCTGGCCGCCGTAGACCGGGTTGTAGCAGGACGCCTCGAGCTGGATGTCGTAGCCGCAGCCCTCCCGCACGGTCATCGGAGACGTCAGTGAGACGCGGAAGTCCGGCTCCACCCCCGAGGAGGCGTCCACCCGGGTGAAGGCGAACTGCTCGTTGTGCGTCCAGCTCTTCGGGTTGGCCAGCGTTTCGCTGACCATGCGCGCGAATCCCTCGTCCCCGCCGAACGTCGTGGTGTCCACCCCGTCCTCGACCTCGACGGTGTAGGTGAAGTTCTTGGTGGTGCCTTCCCCGATCTGGGGGGTGGTCCCGGGCACGATGTGCCAGGTACCGGCACCCACCGGGGTGAACGGCCCGCCGTCGGGCAGGATTCCGGTGGGCAGGCTGGCGTCGAACTCGGTCAGGCCCTTCGGGGGGGCGCCGACGATCGCGGTGCTGGGCACGCCGATCGTCGGCGGGCCCTGCACGGGTCCGTCCTCCTCGGCGGCCCGCGGCGCCGAGGTGCCGGTGATGGTCTGGTAGAGCACCACCGCGGTCAGCGCGACCAGCACCGGCAAGGCGTAGGCCCGCCAGCCGTAGGTGGAGATGAAACGGCCGATCCAGGTCTGCTTGCGCCAGCGCTTGCGCTCGTCCCGGTTGGACCTGACCCGCCCGGGGGCGGGCGCCAACGGGTCGCGCTGCGCGCGCAGCGGCTCGCGCCATTCGTCGCGAAGCACCGGGACGCGACCGCCCCCGTGCCGCTCAGGACCCGTATGCCCTCCTCGCGCGCGGGAGTCATAGGTCACCGACACAGAATGACACAGGACGATGGAGATGCACTTCCGGCGCGCCACCGCAGCGGCATGCCCGAGCCGGTGGCACCCGCCTTACGCTGCTGCCCGGCCAACGGTAGTAGTGTCAGTGCGAAGCACGTTCACCATGCCGGTCGCGCCGGCGGACTCGAGGTTCTTAATGAGTGATCTCGCCAAGGCGGCGCAGCGGCGAGGGGGGAAACCCGGTACCGGGCTGCCCGGCGCCGGTGGCGCACGCCGCGGCAATCGAATGCCCCGCGATGAGCGCCGTGGGCAGTTGCTCGCCGCAGCCAGCGAGGTGTTCGTCGACCGCGGCTATCACGCAGCGGGCATGGACGAGATCGCCGACCGGGCCGGTGTCAGCAAACCCGTTCTCTACCAGCATTTCTCATCGAAGGTCGAGCTCTACCTGGCGGTGCTGGCGCGCCATGTGGACAACCTGGTCTCCGGGGTGCGTCAGGCGTTGCGGACCACCACCGACAATCGGCAGCGGGTTCGTGCCGCGGTGCAGGCTTTCTTCGACTTCATCGAACACGACAGCCAGGGCTACCGGCTGATCTTCGAGAACGACTACGTGACCGAGCCGCAGGTCGCCGCCCAGGTCAAGGTCGCGACGGAGGCCTGCACGGACGCCGTCTTCGATCTCATCAGCCACGACTCCGGGCTCGAACCGCACCGCGCGCGGATGATCGCGGTCGGATTGGTCAGCATCAGCGTCGACTCGGCGCGCTACTGGCTCAACAACGAGCGGCCGATCGCCAAGGACGACGCCGTAGAGGGAACGGTCCAGTTCATCTGGGGCGGGTTGTCCCACGTGCCACTGACGCGGTCCTGACCCCGTTCAACGCCGAAATGGCATTCCGGCAGGCCCGCACTCGCGATTCGCCTGCCGGAATGCCATTTCGGCGGAACTGATCAGCCGGCGGTCTTCGCCGCCTCGCCGCCGACGCCGAACCCGATGCGCCGCGAGTCGGCAGCGCCGATCTCGACATAGGCGATGCGTGCGGCCTGCACGATGAAACGGCGGCCCTTGTCGTCGGTGAGGGCCAGCACGCCCGATTCGGCCCCGAGCGCATCACCGACCGCCTTCTCCACCTCCGCCGGAGTCTGCGCGCTGTTGAGAATCAGTTCGCGCGGGCTGTCGGTGACACCGATCTTGACCTCCACGTGAGAACCCTTCCGTTGGTCTGCTCATGCCTTACGAGAGGAGGCTAATCGACGCCGAACACCGGGTGCGGTGCCGGGACCTTCGCCGTCGGCGAACGCCGCGCACGGCACCGCGACGCGGAGGCGACCGAACCGAGTCCCGACCGTGACCGACGGGAAGGCGCGTCAACCTCATCCGTCACTTCTGCCTCGATAGCATCAGCCCCGGCAAACGCACGACATGACTGGGGCAGGTGCATGAACAGGCCGTACACCGCAAGCTCGCCGTATTCCCTGACGCCTACCGAGCGGATTCGCTACCGGAAGGGCGGCGGCACCCGCGACTTCGAGGGCAGCCCCGATGCGTTCGGCGACGACCACGACACCGACGTGTACCCGCGCTACTCCCGCGACGGGGACGACGGCTACGGCTCGTACGGCCACGATCACTACTCCGAGGACTACCCCGAGGACTTCGACGACTACGACGACGACTACGACGACGACTACGACGATGACGAGATCGTCGACGAGGCCAGCATCGACCGGCGCTGGATGTGGATCGGCGGGGTGGCCGGCGCCGTGCTGTTCGTCGCGGTGATCGCGACCAGCATGATCCTCAGCGGTGGCGACAGCGGCTCGGTGTCGGCCACGGTCGCCTCTCCGCTGCCCAGCTCCAGCGGCCCCACCCCCAGCCAGGACCCCGACTCGGCACCACGCGCAACCGTCCCGCCGAGCCGGACCCTGCCGCCCGAGACGGTCACCACGCTCACCCCGAGCGCCGAGACTCCCCCGCCGCAACCGTCGCTCGTCCCGCCCCCGGCCGCACCGCCGCAGGCCGCGGCACCGCCGGCCGCGCCGGGCACCATCACCTACCACATCACCGGAAACCGCGACCTGATCGATCTGGTCACCGTCATCTACACCGATCAGCGCGGCGCGCTGCAGACCGATCTGAACGTCGCGCTGCCCTGGTCGAAGACCGTGGTGCTGGATCCAGGTGTCACCTTGACCTCGGTGACCGCCACCAGCGTGCGGGGTCAGCTCAACTGCAGCATCACCGACGCCAGCGGAAACCTGATCGCCGCACAGAACAGCAACTCGATCTTCACCAACTGCACACGCTGAGTCAGGCCAGCCCCAGTTCGCGCATCCGGCTGTTGTGCGTGTTCTGCAGCTTGTCGAAGAAGTCCGTCATCTGCGACAGGCCACCGCCGGACATGACCAAATCGACCAGCTCATCGTGGTCGGCGAGCACGTACTGGGCCTGGGTGATCGCCTCGCCCAGCAGCCGCCGGGACCACAGCGCCAACCGGTGCCGCTGCCGGTCGCTGGCGGTCACCGCCGCGCGCACCTCGCCCACGACGAACTGCGAATGGCCGGTCTCGGAGAGCACCGAACGCACCACGTCGCCGACCTCGCCAGGCATCGAACCGGCGATCTCCAGATAGAAGTCGGCCGCCAGGGCGTCCCCCACATAGGTCTTGACCAGCGCCTCGAGCCAGGTACTCGGAGTGGTCAGCCGGTGGTAGTTCTCCAGCGCCGAGGCGTACCGCGACATCGCCGGCACCACGTCGACACCACGCCGTTCCAGCGCGTCGCGCAACACCTCGTAGTGGTTCATCTCGGCGGCGGCCATGCTGGCCATGTTGATGCGTCCGCGCAGGTTGGGCGCCATCCGCGCCTCGTCGGTCAGCCGGTAGAACGCGGCGACCTCGCCGTAGGCCAGCAGCGCGAACAACTCCACCACACCGGGATGCTCCGACGTCGCCGCGGGCGTCTTCGCCTGCTCGGCGGAGGCGGAGGAGGCGGCCGCAGCCGGCGTCGAAGTCATGCCCCAACTCTAACCGCCACGGCCCGCCTGGACCGTGGGGCGATCCGACCGGTTACCATGGAATCGGTGTCGACGCGAACGTCGACGGATCGAACCAGGTCGGGTCGGCGGATTCAGCGCAGGCACCGTGGAAATGTGCGTGCACGACGAAGGCGGCCCGCCCCCTCAGTGCAGGGCCCGACGAAGTGCTTCTTCTCAACTCGTGCGCGCGTGGAAACGCATGAGGATTGAGAACGAAAGGCTCCGTCTAACCGTATGACCTCTGTGACTACGCACACCAACCCGTCCTTCGCCGAACTCGGAGTTCGCGACGAGATCGTCCGCGCTCTGGGCGAGAACGGCATCGAATACCCCTTCGCCATTCAGGAGCTGACCCTGCCGCTGGCCCTGGCCGGCGACGATCTGATCGGTCAGGCCCGCACCGGCATGGGCAAGACCTACGCGTTCGGTGTTCCGCTGCTGCATCGCATCACCAGCGACTCCGAACGCACGCTGACCGGCATCCCCCGCGCCCTGGTCGTCGTCCCGACCCGCGAGCTGTGTCTGCAGGTGTACGGCGACCTCGCCGCGGCCGCCAAGTACCTCAAGGCCGAAGACGACCGCAAACTCTCGGTGACCGCCATCTACGGCGGCCGTCCCTACGAGCCACAGATCGAGGCGCTGCAGACCGGCGTCGAGGTCGTGGTCGGCACCCCGGGCCGGCTGCTCGACCTGGCCCAGCAGGGGCATCTGCAGCTCGGCGGCCTGTCGACGCTGGTGCTCGACGAGGCTGACGAGATGCTCGACCTGGGCTTCCTGCCCGACATCGAACGCATCCTGCGCCAGATCCCCGACCAGCGCCAGGCGATGCTGTTCTCGGCGACGATGCCGGATCCGATCATCACGCTGGCCCGCACGTTCATGAGCCAGCCCACCCACATTCGCGCCGAGGCGCCGCATTCGGCCGCCGTCCACGACACCACCGAACAGTTCATCTACCGCGCCCACGCGCTGGACAAGGTCGAGCTGGTCAGCCGGGTGCTGCAGGCCGACGGCCGCGGCGCCACCATGATCTTCACCCGCACCAAGCGCACCGCCCAGAAGGTCGCCGACGAACTCGCCGAACGCGGCTTCAAGGTCGGCGCCGTGCACGGCGACCTCGGGCAGGGTGCCCGCGAGAGCGCCCTCAAGGCGTTCCGCACCGGTGATGTCGACGTGCTGGTCGCCACCGATGTCGCGGCACGGGGCATCGACATCGACGACATCACGCATGTCATCAACTACCAGATCCCCGAGGACGAGCAGTCCTACGTGCACCGCATCGGCCGCACCGGCCGCGCCGGCAAGACCGGGATCGCGGTCACCCTGGTCGACTGGGACGAGCTGGCGCGCTGGTCGATGATCGACAAGGCGCTGGGCCTGGACACCCCCGAGCCGGCGGAGACGTACTCGAGCTCACCGCACCTGTACGACGAGCTCAACATCCCGGCCGAGGCCGGCGGCAAGGTGGGCAAGGCCCGCAGTGCCTCCGGCACCCGGTCTTCCGCCGGCACCCGGACACAGTCGTCGCGGCGCAGCGCGGAGGGCAGCTCCGACGACAAGCCGGCCCGGTCGAACCGCAACCGGCGGCGCACCCGCGGCGGCAAGTCCGCCGGCGCCCACCCCGATGCCACCGAGCAGAGCGCACCGGCCG
>NZ_JBSWXU010000193.1:0-8150 GCF_056160785.1 Mycobacterium sp. ABE4_509
GCCCCTCCTCGTCCTCGGCGGCCGTCGCCACCGACGCCACCACCGCCTGCGCTGTGTCCTCGGCCGGCTCCGCCTCACCGGTGTCCCCGGCCGCGTCAGCTTCGGGCGGTTCGGGCGTCTCGTCCGGTTCGGCCGCCTCGGCGTCGCCATCCGCAGGTGGCGTCGGCTTGTCAGGTTCGGTCATCGCCGAGCCCTCCCGCCGGCACCCGGTGCGCTGCGGTTGGCCTTGGCAGCCAGCTCCGCGAGGATCTCCCTGCCCAGCAGCGTGACGTCGCCCGCCCCCATCGTGACCACCAGATCGCCGGGCTCCGCCGTGGCGGCGACCTGTGCGGCCACCGCCGAGAAATCGGCCACGTAGGTCACCGGGACGGTCACCAGATCCGCGATGGTGGCGCCACTCACCCCGGCCAGCGGCTGCTCCCGCGCGGCGTACACGTCGAGGACGAACACCTCGTCAGCGAGGTCGAGCGCGGCGGCGAACTCGGCAGCGAAAGCCTCTGTGCGCGAATACAGATGCGGCTGGAACACCACGATCGAGCGGCCCGGGCCGGCCGCCGCGGTCACCTCCCGCACCGCGGTCAGCGTGGCACGCACCTCGGTCGGGTGGTGGGCGTAGTCGTCGAAGACCCGCACCCCGTGGGCCACGCCGACCAACTCGAAACGCCGGCGCACCCCTTCGAACCCGGCCAGCCCGTCGAGCACCACATCCGGTGTGGCGCCGGCCCGTACCGCGGCCAGCAGCGCGCCGAGCGCGTTGAGCGCCATGTGCCGGCCGGGCACCGACAACCGCATCACCCGTGGGTGAGGCTCGCCGCGCAGCGCGACGTGGGCGACCGCACCGGTGCCCAGCTGCCGCCAGTCCAGCAGCGCACCGTCGAGGCCGTCCCCGTCGTCACCGGCAGCGCTGCCGTACCGCAGCACCGGCACCCCGCGGGCCGCGCTGCGTTCGGCCAGCGCCCGCGCCCCCGGGTCGTCGGTGCACACCACCAGCGCACCGCCGGGCCTGATGCACTCGACGAATTGGTCGAAGACCGCGCTGTAGGCAGCCGCGCTGCCGAAGAAGTCCAAGTGGTCGGCCTCGATGTTGGTGACCACCACGATGTCGGGCTGGTACTCCAGCAGCGACCCGTCGCTCTCGTCGGCTTCGGCGACGAAATGGCCTCCGCTGCCGTGGTGGGCATTGGTTCCGGCCTCGCCCAGATCGCCGCCGACCGCGAAAGACGGGTCGAACCCGCCGTGCTGCAGCGCCACGATCAGCATGGACGTGGTGGTGGTCTTGCCGTGGGTGCCGGTCACCATCAAGGTGGTGTGGCCCGCCATCAGCCGGGCCAGCACCGCAGGCCGCAGGATCACCGGGATGCCCCGCCGGCGCGCCTCGACCAGTTCCGGGTTGGTCTTCGGGATGGCCGCGTGCGTGGTCACCACCGCCGTCGGCCCGCCCGCCAGCATGTCCAGCGACGACGCGTCGTGGCCGATACGCACCGTCGCGCCGCGGGCCCGCAGCGCGATGACTCCGCGGGATTCCTTGGCGTCCGATCCCGACACCAGGCCGCCGCGGTCGAGCAGGATGCGCGCGATACCGCTCATCCCCGCCCCGCCGATGCCCACCATGTGCACCCGCGCCAGTTCCGCGGGCAGCTCCGGACTACGGTCGGCGGCGGTCATCGCCGGTTCCCCCCGCGGGCAGTCCTGGCCACGTCGAGCGCCACCTGCGCCACCCGCCGCGCCGCGTCGCGGTGACCGGCCAGCACCGCCCCGGTGGCCATGGCGGCCAGCCGGGACCGGTCGGTGAGCAGCTGCGCAACCGTATCGGCCACGAAATCCGGTGTCAGCGAGCGGTCTTCGACGAGCAGACCGCCGCCGGCTTCGACCACCGGCAGCGCGTTGAGCCGTTGTTCCCCGTTGCCGATGGGCAGCGGAACGTAGACCGCGGGCAACCCGACAGCCGCGACCTCAGCCACCGTCATCGCCCCGGAGCGGCAGATCGCCAGGTCGGCCGCGGCGTAGGCCAGATCCATCCGGTCCAGGTAGGGCATCGCCACGTAGGGCGGATCCCCCGGCGCCGGGTCACGCAGCGCCACGGTGTTCTTCGCGCCGTGCGCGTGCAGCACCGAAACGCCCTGCTCGGCCAGCCGGTCCGCGGCGGCGGCGACCGCCCTGTTGAGTGACTGCGCACCCTGGGATCCGCCGAACACCAGCAGCACCCGGGCGTCCTCGGCGAAGCCGAAGTGGGCCCGCGCCTCGGCGCGCAGCGCGGAACGGTCGAGGGACGTGATCGCTTCCCGCACCGGCATGCCGACGACCTCGACGTGGCGCAGACCCGAATCGGGAACCGCCGAGAGCACCCGGCGCGCCGACACGGCACCCACCCTGTTGGCCAGCCCGGCACTGGCGTTGGCCTCATGGACGACCACCGGCACCCGGCGCCGGGGCCGGGTGCCGCCGGCCGCGAGATAGGCGGGCAAGGCGACGTAGCCGCCGAAGCCGATCACCACGTCGGCGTCGACGCGGGCCAGCACCGCCCTGGTCTGGCGGACGGCCTGGCGCACCCGTACGGGCAGCCGGAGCAGATCGGCCGACGGCTTGCGGGGCAACGGAACCGGAGTGATGAGCTCGAGGTCGTACCCGCGGGCCGGAACCAACCTGGTCTCCAGGCCCCGGCTCGTCCCGAGGGCGGTGATCCGCACGCCCGGTTCCAGCGCGGTCAGCGCATCGGCGACGGCCATCGCCGGCTCGACGTGACCGGCCGTGCCCCCGCCGGCGAGGACGACAGATATCCCCCGGTCGCTGCGCTCCTGCCCCGCCGGGTCGGATATCCCCCGGTCGCTGCGCCCCTGCCCCGCCGGGTCCGAAATCCCCGTCACCCGTAACGCTGACCTTCCAGTGTGCGGGCCCGACGGCCCTGCTTACGCTGGCCAGCACCATAGCCGACCGAGCTCTTGGCAGCCGAAACTCCCCGCTCACGACGGGGGCGCTGGGCAGCGGCCGGCTTCTTGGCGGCGCGGGCCGGGCGCGACCGCAGCCGGTCCTTGACCGCCTCGGTGCGGCTGGGAACGTACGGGGCGGGCAGCGGCAACCGCAACAACCGGTTGACCCGATCGTCGCGGCCGGCCCGCAACGCCGCGACGGCTTCGGGTTCGTGACGGGCGGCGTTGGCCATGATCCCGATGATGAACAACGTGGTGGCCGTCGAGGTGCCACCGGCCGAGATCAGCGGCAGCTGCAGCCCGGTCACCGGCAGCAGACCGACGACGTAGCCCACGTTGATGAACACCTGGGACAGGATCCACAGGGTTGCGGTGGCGGTCAGCAGCCGCAGGAACGGGTCGGCCGAACGGCGGGCGATGCGCATCCCGGTATAGGCGAACAGGCCGAACAGGCACAGCAACCCGGCGGCACCGATGAAGCCGAGCTCCTCGCCGATGATCGCGAAGATGAAGTCGTTGTGGGCATTGGGCAGGTAGTTCCACTTCGCGGTGCCCTGCCCCAGCCCGTCGCCGAAGACTCCGCCGTTGGCCAGCGCGAACCTGGCCTGACGGGCCTGATAGCCCGAGCCCTGGGCATCCGCGCCGGGATTGAGCCAGGACTGCACCCGGGCCGAGCGGTACCCCTCGGCGAGCGCCAGCACCGCACCGGAGACCACCACCGCGCCCAGCGAGGTCAGGAACACCCGCAGCGGCAGGCCGGCGTACCACAACAGTCCCAGCAGGATCACGCCCATCGACAGGGTCTGCCCCAGGTCTGGCTGGGCCACGATGAGCGCCAGCGCGATCACCGCCGCGGGCACCAGCGGAATCAGCATCTCGCGCAACGAGGCACGCTCCATCCGGCGCGCGGCCAGCAGGTGCGCACCCCAGATCGCCAGTGCGATCTTGGCCAGCTCGGAGGGCTGCATGGAGAAACCGGCGACGACGAACCAGCCGCGTGAACCGTTGGCGATCTTCCCGATGCCCGGCACCAGCACCAGGATCAGCAGGACGACGCTGAAGGCGAATCCGGCGAAGGCGAACCGGCGCATCACCGACACCCGGGTGCGCAGCGCGATGTAGAACGCGAACAGGCCGATCAGCGTCCAGAGCAGCTGTTTGCCGAACACCACCCAGGGTGACCCGTCGGTGTCGTAGGAGTAGACGCCCGACGCGGACAGCACCATCGTCAGCCCCATCGTGGTCAGCAGCGCGGCCACGGCGATGATCAGGTGAAACGATGTCATGGGCCGGTTCAGCCAGCTGCCGAACCGGGTCCGGGGCCCGCGCGGTGCGGCGTCGGTGTCGGCGGCGGGCTGCGCCGGGGTGGCGCGGCGGCTGCGCAGCCGGTCCAGGATGCTGCTGTTCATCGGTGCTACCCGGTTGCGGCGCGCACGGCGGCGGCGAAGGTGTCGCCGCGGTGTCCGTAACCGGTGAACTGGTCGAACGACGCCCCGGCCGGCGCCAGCAACACCGTGTCGCCGGGCCCGGCAAGCTCGCGCGCGGCAGCGACCACCGCGGTCATCACGGCGTCGGACAGCGGCTGGCGACCGACCTCGGCCACTCGAGTCACAGGAGTAACTCCTGACTCAGGTTTCTCAAGCACCACAGAATCCTCCCCCGTCACAACCTCGACGAGGGGGACATCCGGTGCGTGTCGCGATAACGCCTTGCCCACCAGGCCGCGGTCCCGGCCGATCAGCACCGCACCGACCAGCCGATCAGCCACCGCGGCGACCATCTCGTCCACCGACGCACCCTTGAGCAGCCCGCCGGCCACCCACACCACCCGCGGGTAGGCGCTGATCGACGCCTGCGCGGCGTGCGGGTTGGTGGCCTTCGAGTCGTCCACATAGGTCACCCCGTCGGCGGCACCGACGACCTCGGCGCGGTGCCGCCCCACCCGGAACCCGGCGAGCGCATCGGCGATCGCCGCAGGAGGCACGCCGACGGCCCGGGCCAGACTCGCCGCCGCCAGCGCATCGAGCACGCCGACCGGACCCGCCACCGGGATGATCGAGGTCTCGGCGAGCAGCACCTCGTCGGCGAACGCGCGATCCACCAGCGCACCGTGGCGCACCCCGACCTCGCCCGGGCCGGGTTCGCCCAACCGGAAACCGACCCGGACCGGCGCCGGGGAGGCCGCCAACAACTCGGCGGCGACCGGGTCGTCCAGCCCGCCGACGGCCACCCGGCCGGTCAGCGCCCGCGCCTTGGCCTGCGCGTACGCCTGCAACGAGCCGTGCCAGTCGAGGTGGTCCTCGGCGACGTTGAGCACCACCCCGGCCTCCGGACGCAGCGACGGCGCCCAGTGCAACTGAAAGCTGGACAGCTCGACGGCCAGGACCTCGGCCGGGCCGTCGAGCAGCTGCAGCACCGGGTCACCGATGTTGCCGCACAGGCCCGCCCGCCGGCCCGCGGTCTCGAGCATCGCGTGCAGCATCGACGTCGTCGTGGTCTTGCCGTTGGTCCCGGTCACCACCAGCCACTGCCGCGGCGGGCCGAACCTGCCCGACCGGTCCAGCCGCCAGGCCAGTTCCACATCACCCCAGACCGGCACGCCGGCAGCCGCGGCGGCGGCCAGCACCGGGGCGGTGGGCGCGAAGCCGGGACTGGTCACGACGAGGGCGAACTCCGGCATCCGGGCGACCGCCTCGGCCGGGTCGAGCACCGTCGCCCCCTGCTCGGCGTAGCCGGCCAGCACGTCGGGCCGGTCGTCGGTGAGCACCGCACGCACACCCAGGGTCGCCAGCGCAGCCAGCACCGCCCGGCCGGTGACGCCCGCCCCGGTGACCAGGACGACGCTGCCGGGTTCGATCGGCGCACCCGGTCCCGCTGCCATGTCAGGCACCGACGGTGGTCAGCCACTCGCTGTAGAACAGGGCCACACCCAGCCCGCAGGCGATCGCGGTGAGCAGCCAGAACCGGATGATGACCGTCGTCTCGGCCCAGCCGACCAACTCGAAGTGGTGATGAAACGGCGCCATCCGGAACACCCGGCGGCCGGTGGTCCGGAACGCCAGGATCTGGACCACCACCGAGGTGACCTCGGCGACGAACAACGCGCCGAGCACCACGGCCAGCATCTCGGTGCGGCTGGTCACCGACAGCCCGGCGATGATGCCGCCCAGCGCCAACGACCCGGTGTCGCCCATGAAGATCTTGGCCGGTGCGGCGTTCCACCACAGGAACCCGATGCACGCCCCTGCGGTGGCCGCGGCGATGATCGCCAGGTCCAGCGGGTCGCGCACGTTGTAGCAACCCACACCGGGGCTGGTCGCACACGCGTTGCGGAACTGCCAGAAGGTGATCAGCACGTAGGCCGCGCACACCATCGCCATCGCCCCGGCGGCCAGACCGTCGAGTCCGTCGGTGAAGTTGACCGCGTTCGACCACGCCGACACGATGACCACGCAGAACAGCACGAACACCGCCGGCGCCAGTGTGACGGTGGCGATTTCACGCACGTAGGACAGCTCGGCGCTGCCCGGGGTCAACCCGTCACCGTTGCGGAACTGCAACGCGAGCAGGCCGAACAACACGGCCGCGACGAGGATGCCCACCGTCTTGGCGGTCTTGTTCAGCCCGAGGTTGCGGGCCCGCCGGATCTTGATCAGGTCGTCGATGAAGCCCACCGCGCCCAGCGCGGTCGCCAGACCGAGCACCAGCAGACCCGACGCCGATGGGCCTTTGCCGTCGATCACCACGCCGACCAGGTGGGTGCCGAAATAGCTGGCCCAGATGCCGGCGACGATCGCCACACCGCCCATCGAGGGGGTGCCGCGCTTCTTGTGGTGGCTGGGCGGACCGTCCTCGCGGATCTCGTGACCGAACCCCTGCCGGGTGAACAACCTGATCAGCACCGGGGTCAGCAGGATCGACACCGCCAGGGCGACCCCGACGGCGATGAGGATCTGTCTCATCGCGCCCCCTGCGATCCGGTGTCGTCGCCGGCCAGGGCGTCGGCCACGACGCTCAGACCGGCCGAGTTGGAGGCCTTGACCAGCACCACGTCACCGGGCCGCAACTGCGAACGCAACAGTTCCAGCGCGGTGTCGGCGTCGGCGACCGGGGTGGCCTCGGATCCCCACGATCCCTCCATGACCGCGCCGTGCAGCATGGCGCTCATAGACCTCCCGGTTCCGACGACGATGAGTCGAGTGACATCTAAGCGCACCGCCAGCCGGCCGATGCGATCGTGCTCGGATATCGCGTCGTCGCCGAGCTCGGCCATCTCGCCCAGCACCGCCCAGCTCCGGCCCGACCGGGCGCCCTGGCGGGCCATCCAGGCCAGCGCCTTGAGCCCGGCCCGCATCGAGTCGGGGTTGGCGTTGTACGCGTCGTTGATGATCGTCACCCCGTCGGCGCGGGCGCTGACCTGCATGCGGTTCGCCGACACCGGCCCGGCCGCGGCCAGCGCCGCGGCCACCTGCTCGAGGTCGGCTCCGCATTGCAGCGCGACCGCGGCCGCGCACAGCGCGTTGGACACCTGGTGGTCGCCGTGCACCGCGAGGGTGACGGGCACCTGCCCAACCTCGGTGTGCAGGGTGAAGCCGGCACGCGCGAGCGGATCGAGGGTGACATCGGTGGCCCACACATCGGTGCCGTTGCCGCGTTCACCGTCGGTGGACCTGCCGACCCGCACGACCCGGGCCGCCGTGCACTCGGCCATCCTCGCCACGATCGGGTCATCGACGTTGAGAACCACCACCCCGGACTCCGGGACCGCCTGCGGCAGTTCGGATTTCGTGGCGGCGATGGCCTCGCGTGAGCCGAACTCGCCGAGGTGCGCGGTACCGACGTTGAGGACCACCCCGATCGACGGCGGTGCGATGTCGGCCAGCGCAGCGATGTTGCCCGGATGACGAGCCGACATCTCCAGCACCAGGAAGTCGGTCGACTCGGTGGCGCGCAGCACCGTCCACGGGTGTCCCAGTTCGTTGTTGAACGATCCCGGTGGCGCGACCACCTCACCCAGCGGGGCCAGCACCGCGGCGATCAGATCCTTGGTCGATGTCTTGCCCGAGGACCCGGTGAGCCCGACGATCGTCAACCCGCCGGCGACCAGTTCGGCCGCCACCGCCTTGGCCAGCCGCGCCAACGCCGCCAGCACGGCGGCACCCGACCCGGCGGTGTCGTGTTCGAGCGCGCCGGACCCGGCCGCGGCGCCGCCGGCGGCCGGAT
>NZ_JBSWXU010000194.1:0-8002 GCF_056160785.1 Mycobacterium sp. ABE4_509
GGCACCGGGGCCGCGGGAGGCGGTGGCGCGACGGACTCCGGCGCGGGCGGTGCCGCCTCGACCGGCTTTCGCGGAGCGGCCTCCCGGACCGGATCGGTGACCGAGCGCGCCATCTGCGGCACCTCGGTGTTCGGGGTCAGGCTCATGCCGAGCGCGATCGACAGCGACACCACGAACGTCACGACCGCGGCGGCCAGCACCGAGGCCAGCGCAGCGGTCCGCGACATGGTGCGACGGGTGGGTGCGGCCTGCTCGTCGAGGATCGACACGGCCGACTCGGAGGCCATCGCCGCCCCTCGGGCCAGCGCCAGATCTGCTTCGTCGGCGGACACCACGGCGGCATCGGTGCGTTCACGCAGCGCCTCGACCACACCCTCGACGTCCCCGGAACCGGCGACCAGCACCGTGTCGGGATTCAAGCCGTCGACATCGGCCAGCGCCGCGGGCTCCACCCGGTCAGCGGTGACACCGTCCGGCGTGACCGCGGCGACGACACCGTTGTCGGGTTCGGCGACGCACACCACCACGCGGTCGCATCCGGCCAGTTCGGCGACACCGCGGGCGAGGGCCTCGGCGGCTTCGACGTCGGGAACCGCGATGACGTTCTCGACGCCCCGGTTGGTCAGCTCCTGCCACAGCGCGCTGGCGGTGGCCTCGGCGTCAGTGGTCCAGTTCAGCCCGATGGCGTGCGGGCGCCCGGCGGTCTTGTCCAGCAGAGCGCTGAGCAGGGCTTGGGCATCGAAACCCTGATGCGGATCGTTGGGCAGCGACCCGCGGTCGAGGGTCCTGCCCTCTCCCGTGCCGCCCTCGACGAGCACCCAGCGCACCGATGACGCAGTCATCGACAAACCGAGCACTAGATCCATGGGGCAAGCTTCCAATCTGGTAACGATCAGCCCCTGACACTACCGCGACCCCTGCAACGGGCGCACGCGGCCGATGGATGCGATCAGGACGGCCCGCCGAGCAGGTGGCGTCGCCACGCCATGGCCGCCTGTGCGGTGAGTTGGTGGAACCCCAGCCAGGACACATTGGCATCACCCACGCAGCGATGCGGTTCACCCAGCCAGGACGGACGCTCGGCCCCGCACCGTCGGCACTCCATCTGCGCCATCGCCGCTCCTTTCGAGGTTCTGCTTTCGACGGTCCCATCTCGACCTGCCCGATGCCCGGCCAAGTAACGCATCACACATCCCGCCGGACCGGTGTGCTGTGTTTGCTGAAAGCATTTCCGCCCCGCGCCGACGGGCGATCCCCGAACGAAAGCGGGTACCAGACCCGCAGGTATGGCGGGGTACCGTGGCCAACAGCGGCACCGCCCCGGGGCGCCACATGTTGTGCCCCGATAACTGGAAGGTGTGTTTCGATCGATGGGTTCCGCGCAACGGCTCGAGCGATGGGAGTCCCGCAGCGAGTGGGCGCTGGCGGCGATCGCGATCATATTCCTGATCGTCTACTCCGTGCAGGTCCTCGCCCAGCCGCCCCGCGAAGTGAACTACGTGCTCGACGGCGCGATGTCGCTGCTCTACCTGGCGTTCGTCATCGACTACGTGGTGCGGCTGACGCTGGCGCCGGCGCGGGTGCGGTGGTTCTTCCGCCACCTGCTGGACCTGGCCATCGTGGTGCTGCCGTTCCTGCGGCCGCTGCGCCTGTTGCGACTGGTGGTGCTGGTGAAGGTGCTGCACCGGGCCGGCGGGGACGCGATCCGCGGCCGCGTGGTGATGTACACCGCCGCCAGCGCGACCCTGCTGGTCTACGTCGCCTCCCTCGCGATTCTGGAAACCGAACGCACCTCACCCGATGCCACCATCGTCAACTTCGGTGAGGCAGTGTGGTGGTCGATCGTGACGGTCACCACTGTCGGCTACGGCGACGAATACCCGGTCACCGTCACCGGCCGCGTCATCGCTGTGTTGCTGATGATCGGCGGCATCAGCCTGATCGGTGTCATCACCGCGACCGTCGCGTCCTGGATCGTCGAGCGCGTCTCCGAGGAGGACTCCGCCCACCGCGCGGCCACCGCCGCCCAGATCGACGAGTTGCGCGACGAGGTCCGGCACCTGTCCAAACTGCTGCGCAGCCACGACGGCCCCAACCCGCACGGCCTGGCTCGCGAGCATCGCCCCGAGCACGACGTCGGACACGACGAGCCGCATCCCGAGCCGCGCCGCCAGACGTGGTCACGCCGTTAGCCCGGCGCCGCCTCAGTCCGGCGGCGGGTCGTGGGCCCGGTGGCCGCGCCCCGACCGTGCCGGACGGGTCACCCGGCGGGTGAGCCGGCGCGGGGTGGCCCGGCCACTGAGCAGCGTCGCCACCGGCCCCAGGAAGGCCAGCACGAAGACGTAGGGCATCGCGATCGCCTCGATCACCGGGATCGACTCGCCGACCAGCGCGATGATCACCAGGGAGAACTCGCCGCGCACGATCAGCGCGGTACCGGCACGCAGCTGACCGGGGCGGGCGACGCCCTCCCGCCGCGCGGCGTACATGCCGGAGACGACCTTGGTGGCCGCCGTGACCACCGCCAGCACCACCGCCAGCGGCAGCATCGGGATCATCGCCGCCGGCTCCACCATCAGCCCGATCGAGACGAAGAAGATCGCGGCGAACAGGTCACGCAGCGGGCTGAGCAGTTCCCGGGCCCGCACCGCCGTCTCCCCGGACAGCGTCAGACCCACCAGGAAGGCGCCGACCGCGGCGGACACGTGGACGAACTCGGCCAGCCCGGCAACCAGCAGCGCCACCCCGAGCACCCGAAGCAGGAACAGCTCGGAATCCGGATGCGACACCAGCCGCTCGACGATGTGACCCCACCGGTAGGACGCCAGGAAGGTCACCGCCAGCGCCGCGATCGCGATGGCGATCCCGGTCACCGCGTTGACCCACGTTCCCCCGGCCGCCAGCACCGCCAGCAACGGCAGGTACACCGCCATCGCGAAGTCCTCGAGCACCAACACCGACAGCACCGCCGGCGTCTCACGGTTACCCAACCGGCGCAGGTCGGTGAGCAGCCGCGACACCACCCCCGACGATGAGATGTAGGTGACGCCGGCCATCGCCAGGATCCCGACGAAGTCGAGCCCGAGCATCCAGCCGACGATGGCGCCCGGGGTCGCGTTGAGCGCCAGATCCACCCACGCCGACGGCAGGTGTTTGCGCATGCTCGCGGCGAACTCGCTGACCGAGAACTCCAGACCCAGGGTCAGCAGCAGCAGGACCACTCCGACCATGGCGCCGGTCTCGATGAACTCGCCCGCCGCCGGCTCCAGCGGCAGCGCGCCGTCACCCAGGGCCAGCCCGGCCAGCAGGTACAGCGGAATCGGCGACAGCGACACCCGCCGCGCGAGGGCCCCGAGGATCGTCAGGACCACCAGCAGCAGTCCTATCTGGATCAGCAGTGCAACGGAACCGTGCAACGGCTTCAGCCCCTGTCGAAGATGTGCTCGACCTGCGTGATGCCTTCTTCGGTGCCGATGACGACCAGGGTGTCGCCGGGGCGCAGCACGTCCTCGGGGCCCGGTGATGGCTGGACCTGCTCGTCGCGAACCACCGCGACGATCGAGGCGCCGGTGCGGGTGCGCACCCGGGCATCGCCCAGCGGGCGGTCGGCGTAGGGGCTGCCCGGTTCGATGGCGACCTGCCCGGCCTCCAGGCCGGGCACCTCATGGGTCAGGTCGGCGAAGCGCTCGGCGATCCGCGGGGCCCCCAGGATCTGGGCGAGCGCGTCGGCTTCCTCGGCGTTGAGATGGAACAGCGGCTGGGCGATGTCCGGATCCTCGGCGGGGTAGAGCACCACCTCGAAGTCGCCGGCCCGCTTGGCGACCACGCCGATGCGGTCGCCGTCGGTGTTGTCGAACTCGTAGCGCAACCCCACCCCGGGCAGCAGTACCTCGTTGACGTCCATGGGTCCATCTTGACCGACCAGACGCCGTGGCGGGTACGGACGAGGCCGGTGCGGGTCAGGCGGCGTCGCTCACGCCGCTGCCGGAATCGTCGGACGAACCGTCGTCGGACGCGTCGGCCCCGGAGTTGTCGTCGGCGGCCCCGGAGTCGTCGTCGGTGGCATCGGCGGACTCCGGCGCGGCCTCGTCGTCGATGCCCGCGTCGTCGATGGCCGCGTCCTCCGTGGCCGGGTCCTCGTCGGCTACGTCGTCGAGCGCTTCATCCTCGTTCACCATGTCCCCGGTGACGTCGTCGAGCGCTTCGTTCTCGGTGACGTCGTCGAGCGCTTCGTCCTCGGTGACCACATCCTCGCTCGCCTCCTCCGACGCTTCCGCACCGTCGGTGGCCGAACCGTCGGTCACCGCGCCTGGGGCGGCTGCCTCCTCGGCAGCGGCGGCCGCCGAGACCGACTCGGTGTCCTCGACCGTGACGGCAACCTCCCGGGCCCGAACCTCCTGCAGCATCGCCCTGGTCGTGACGGCGTTGCTGACAGTGACCTTCGCGGTCTTCTGCAGGCTCGACAACAGCGAACCCAACGTCGGCACGCCGTACTCGTCGGCCCGGGTCACCTGCAGCGCCATGTCGTCACGGGCGTTCAACAGCCCGGCGGTGATGCCGGCGTTCGGGTCGACCAGGCTCTCGTGCAGCACCGACAGCACCCCACCCAATCCGTCGCCGATCGCCTTGACCGCGAGGTCCAGCCGCCCGGACCGCAACGCCTCGGCCACCGCCTCGTTGGCGTCGGCGACGACCTTGGCCGTCCGCACCACCGCCAGCATGACGGGCAGCTGGACGTCGTTGACCGCCTGAGGCAACGTCTCGAGAACCGCCGACAGACTGCCCAGCGGGTTGGTCAGCACCGACCAGGCGACCTCACCCCACTGCGGGCGCAGTTCCCAGCTGAGTCGATCCAACAACGGTGCCACCGGCTGCGCACCGAACACGGCCTCGAAGTTCTCGGCGCCCATCGCGGCCTCGAGGTCGTCCATCTGCAGGTTGAGCATCACCCAACTGGTGTCCTTGGTCGAATTGAGCATGTAGTTGTACGACAGCGTCCGCTCCTTCAGCACCCTCGCGCGCTGCTGCGGCGTGACGGTGGGCGTGCCCTCCGGAACGTGGTTCATGACATCGGCGACGGGCACGACGGCCGCCGTGATCGGCGTCTCCGGGATCTCCCCGGTCAGAGCCTGCCAGCGCAACAGCACGTTGCCGGCATCCAGGCCGGTGGTGTCCAGCCAGTTGGCCACGCCGGGATCCGTCGCGCTGACGACGAAGGTGACCGTCCCATCGGCGTTGGGAACGTACTGATCGTTGTTCAAGCTGGTCTGCTCGGTGGAGTAGCCGATCGACTGCCCGATGACGTTCGACAGCTCCACCCCGATGTATTCGGCGGCCACGGCCGGCATCGTGAAGACCAGCGCCTCGTCGGGCTGCAGGTCATACCTGCCGAACGACGTGGCCTGCCCAGCCAGCGAGCCCTCACCGATCGTCCCCGTGATGGGCAGGAAGTCGTTCTCCGGACCCCGCCCGATCAGGCCGCCGTATCCAGTCGCCCAGACCATGTTGGAAATCGGCGTGGCGTCGGCCAGCGTGGTCAACAGATACTCGATCGCCTCGTCGGACAAACCCGTTCTCGACACCCCGGGGATCACCGGGGACGGCTCGGTACCGCCGATGTTCTCGATGGTCACGTCAGTCGCCGGGGCTGCCCAGTCTCCCAACGTGTTGCGGACCGCGATGGTGTTGTAGCCGGTGGACTCCAGCCAGTTGAGCGCGCCGTCGGGGCGAGTCGGGCTGACCACGATCGTGTAGGTGCCGTCTGCGTTGGGGGTCATCTCACTCAATGCCAGGTTCCCTCCGGCCGACGGGAAGAGCAGGCTCAGATTGCCGGTGGTGATGTTGAGATCGACGGTTCCGGGACCGGGATCGAGTGTGAGGACGTAGGTCCCGGCCGGGTCGATGTTCTGGGTGAGGTAGATGTTGTCGGGATTGTTGGCGCCGTAGTACATGCGGCTGTTGGACCCCGACCCCGCCAGCATCTCGGGCTGACGCATCGCGTATTCGACCTCACCGAGCTGGTTGAGCAGCGTCGCCAGGTTCTTGTACGTCTGCGTCTGCGCGGCAGCCGGCAGCATCGCCACGTTGAGCGGCGTCATGTTCGGGAAATCGGTGTTGACGTCGACCGCAGCGTCCATGGCGGCCAACAGCTGATCGATCGTCGGCTGCAAGTCCGCCGACGAGCCCGCGGCGAACGCCGTCGCCGACCCCAGCCCGAGCGCAACCGCTCCGGTCACGGCGACCGCGGCCACCCCCGCTCGCCGGGCGCTGGTTCTGCGGGCGCTGGACTTTCTCGACATGTACATCCTCCACAAGGCGTGCTGGATCGACCCCCGTTGTGCGGGGGTTCGTCGTTCGCAAATCGGCTGGCAGTGCGGCTCAGGCCGAAACCGTCTCGATCGGTGCGCACCGCTTTGCCGAGGCTAGGGCGGTGACCCGCGTCACAGGAAATACCAATTCTGGCGACTTGGCATACCGAATTTGTATGGCTGCTATACCGGAGAGGTCATGGACACCCACCGGCTGAAGTACTTCCTGCGCATCGCCGAGCACGGTTCGATCACCCGTGCCGCCGAGTCGCTCGGCGTCGCACAGCCGGCGCTGAGCCGCCAGGTTCGTCTTCTCGAGGAGGAACTGGGCATCACGCTGTTCCGGCGGACCCGCCGCGGCGTCGACCTGACCGAAGAAGGCGAACGGCTGCGCGCCGCCACGGCCGCGCCGCTGAACCAGCTGGAACGCGCCGTGCTCTACGCGGGTTCGCCGCTGGCACGGCTGGAGCGGGGTCTGCGGCTCGGGTTGCCGCCGACGACGGCCGAGATCTTCGCCGCACCCATGCTGACGGGGCTGCACACCCAGTTCCCGCGCGTCGGCTTCCATGTGACCGTGGCCGATACCGATGTGCTGATCGACAAGATGCTGGCCGGCTGCATCGACATCGCCTTGATCAACCCGGTGCCCGACAATCGCCTGTTCTGCCGCCCGATGCTGGTCGAAGAACTCGTCGCAGTCGGCGGTCCGGACTCCGGCCTGCGCGCCGACCGGCCGCTGACCTTCACCCAGCTGGTGGAGGAGCCGCTGGTGATGCCCGATTCGGGTCCCGGGATCGCGACCACGCTGCACAATGCGGCGTTGCGATTCAACGTGAGGATCGACTCCCATTTCGTCACCGCATCGGTCGAGATCATCCGTGAGCTCGCTGCGGCGGGCGCGGCCCGTGCGGTACTGCCGCGATCAGCGTGCCGACGTGCGCTGGAGGACGGCCGGCTCCGCTACGCACCGATCTGCGAACCCACGCTCACCTACGAAATCGTCTTGGCGACAACAGCGCAGCTCACACTGCCACGGCAATTCTGCGTCGAGGTCGGGGCGGTCATCCGGGAGGCGGCCGAAAAGCTGACGTGCTCGGGTGAATGGCCGGCGGAGTCGAAGAGCACCACACCGTGGATTCCGGAGCGCGTGTGATGGCCGAACGCGACGCCGCACCGGAACCTGGCGAGCCGCTCTCCGAGCAGGACGCACAGATCCTGGGCCTGGAGTCCGCGGCGATCACCGGGCACACACTCAAGCTGATCATGCTCGAGCCCGGCCCCGCGCCGCTGGACGTGGACCAGGTGCGCAGCACCGTGGCCGACCGGCTCGCCGCCACGCCCCGGGCCACCGAGCGGGTGGTGTCCGGATCCGAGGGCCCGCGCTGGGTCACCGACGACACCTTCGACATCGACGCCCACGTACGCCGCCGCGCACCCGAGACGCCGCTGACCCGCCAACAGTTGTGGCAGCAGGTCGGCGAGTTGATGTCCGAACACCTCGACCATCAACGCCCGCTGTGGACGTTCGACCTCCTCGGCCCGCTGACCGACGGCCGCGAGGCGATCGCCGCGCGCATCCACCACGCGATGGCCGACGGGATCGCCGGGGTGCGCTTCCTGGACGCGGCGCTGTTCGACCCACACGCCGGCACGTCCAGGGGCCCGGGGACCGGCGGTGCCGGCCGGCACCCGGC
>NZ_JBSWXU010000195.1:0-7852 GCF_056160785.1 Mycobacterium sp. ABE4_509
GGCGACGGCGGCGGCCCCCGCCGCAGCGGTCGCCGACCCCGGGGGTCCCCACCGCACCGCGACAACCGCCACGGTGATGACGCCGATCAGGCTGCGCAGCACCGCAGCGGCGTCCGGCATCGCCGGGCGTTGCGCAAGGCCCTTGATCATCCGTCCATTCTGGCCCGGGTTATGTTCGGCCAGTGGAGAAAGTCATCATCGCGTTGCGCGCGAAGCCGGGCGACGAGGCGTGGTGCACCCGCTTGCGCACCGAGATCGGACCGGCGCTGCTCGACCTCGGCCTTCCCGGTGTCGCGATCAACGTCCGCGACGCGCCGGTCGCCGATTCTCTGATGACGCTGACCACGCTGGACCCGCCCGTCGTCGCGTTCGTCACGGTGTGGACCCAGCAGTGCTACGGGGAGCAGCTGCGCACCGCCATCGCCCTGCTCGGTGACGTGTGCGCGCAGACGGCGGCCTACCTGGTCACCGAATCGGTGCCGCTGATCCCGCCGCACACCCCGCCGGGGCGGCGCAGCCCCGGCTTCGCGAACGTCGCGCTGCTGCGCCGGCCTGCCGATCTCGACGAGCCCACCTGGCGCACCCGGTGGCAGCACGATCACACGCAGGTCGCGATCGCCACCCAGGCCACCTTCGGTTACATCCAGAACCTGGTGGTGCGGGCCCTGACCGATGGGGCGCCGCCGATCGCGGCGATCGTCGAGGAGCTGTTCCCGCTCGAAGCGACGACCGACCTGCACGCGTTCTTCGGCGCCGCCGATGACGAGGAGCTCAACGACCGGATGGCACGTATGGTCGCCAGCACCTCGGCGTTCGGAGCCAACCGAGACATCGACACCGTCCCGACGAGCCGGTATGTGCTGCGCGATCCGTTCGCGACGGCCGATACGCTGCAGCCGTGACTCTGCAGATCGAGAACGACGGCCGGATTCGCACCCTGGTGCTGAACCGGCCCGAGGCCCTTAATGCGTTCAACGAGGAGTTGTACCTCGCCACCGCCACGGCGTTGCGGGAGGCGGCCGACGATCCCGAGGTCGCGGTGGTCCTGCTGACCGGTGCGGGGCGGGCGTTCAGCGCGGGCAACGACCTCAAAGAGATGCAGGCACGGATCAGCGATTCGCAGATGAGCGAGCAGGGCAGTCACTTCACGACGATGATCGACGCCCTGACCGATCTGCCGAAACCGTTGATCTGTGCGGTCAACGGTCTCGGGGTGGGCATCGGGACCACCATCCTCGGCTATGCCGATCTGGTGTTCATGTCCTCGGCGGCCCGGCTGAAGTGTCCGTTCACCAGCCTGGGGGTGGCGCCGGAAGCCGCCTCCTCCTATCTGCTGCCGCAACTGATCGGCAGACAGAACGCCGCGTGGATGCTGCTGTCGTCGGAGTGGGTCGACGCCGCCGAGGCGCTGCGGATGGGCATCGCCTGGAAGGTGTGCGAACCCGAGGATCTGCTTCCGCAAGCCCGCCGGCACGCCGAGATCATCGCGGCGCGCTCGATTCCGAGTTTGATGGCGGTCAAACGCACCGTGACCGAACCCTTCCGCCCCGGTATCGCCGCGGCGACCCAACGGGAGAACGCGCAGTTCGAGATGCTTCTCGGCGGAGCGGCGAACGCCGCGGCACTGGCCGAGTTCAGCGGACGGGGCAAGTCCTGACCGCGGTCAGGACTTGATCCGTTCGGCCGGGCAGCCGTTGCAGCTGCCGGCGGACTGGTGGGCGGCGATGATCGCCCGCAGCGTGCGCCGGCACCTGCCGCAGTCACCGCCGGCGCCGCATGCCTCGGCGATCTCCTTCGAGGTTCGCGCGCCCTTGGCGATGACCTCGTCGACCACGTGGCTGGTGGTTCCGGTGCACAGGCAGACGAACATCGCTAGGCGTCCTGCCCGTCGACGCTCATCAGATGGGCGAACCTGCCCACGAAACGGGACGGATAGGCCCCCATGCCGGCGTGGCTCATCCATTCCGCGGCTGCGTCGGGATGCTCGATCCACTGGCGGGCACTGGCCTCGTCCTCGATCTCCTGGAGGATCAGCACCTCCTGGCCGTCGTCGAGCGCGCCGTAGACCCAGATCTTGCGGACACCGCCCTGCTTGAACCGCTCGAGACCGTCGTGGATCTTGACCATCAGATTGGATACGTCGTCGACCGAGGACATCACGCCGACCACGACGCGTCCGACGTGGCGCTGCGAACTGGGGCCGTAGAGGTCGATCTTCTCGACGACCTCGCCGCCGAAGATCGGCGGAATATCGTCGGCTCCGGAAATATTGAACCACTCGAATATCGCCGGGGAACGCAACAACTCCCGAATGGACTTGGCGTGGCGGATGCCAATGGTCACGAGGACCCGGCGGGGTTCCCAGATGGATTCGTAGAGCACCACATGGTGGGCCTCGATCTCGGCCAGGCCGTTCCGGTGCTTTTCCAGCCACTCCCACATCCGGTCGACATCGTCAACCCGGAAATCGCAGGCGAGAATGAACGAGTGCAGATCGTACTCATTCATTGGTAACCCTTACCTGCCTGTGCCGCCCCGAACAGTTAGCCGAGTCTAACCTTACTAAGCCTAGCCAGTCCACAGAACCCTGCCCATCTGCGCGGCAGAGTCGCCCGAGCCGGGTGATCGGTCACGAAAACGAGCGTGCCGCAGCGACAATGGTGCGCACTTGACGCCCGTCGTGCACTAGATTGGAGAAGCTCGCACACAACCGGTGCAGATAGCGCACGCGGACAGCCCACGACGTGTTTTAGGAGCGGTCATGCAAGGCGATCCCGATGTTCTGAAATTGCTCAACGAGCAATTGACGAGTGAATTGACGGCGATCAACCAATACTTTCTGCATTCCAAAATGCAGGAGAATTGGGGCTTCACCGAATTGGCTGCGCATACGCGCAAGGAATCGTTCGAAGAAATGGTTCACGCCGAAGAGGTCACCGACCGAATTCTCATTCTCGACGGGCTTCCCAACTATCAGCGGCTGTTCTCGCTGCGGGTCGGCCAGACGCTGCGCGAGCAGTTCGAGGCCGACCTCGCGATCGAGTACGAGGTCGTCGCGCGGCTGAAGCCGGGCATCGTGATGTGCCGCGAGAAGGGCGACGCGACGTCTGCGAATCTGTTCGAGAAGATCCTGGCCGACGAGGAACTGCACATCGACTACCTCGAGACGCAACTCGAGCTGATGGGCAAGATGGGCGACGAGCTCTACATGGCCCAGTGCGTGTCGCGGCCACCCCAGTAACGCTTCGACACGACCTGTACCGGCTACCCCTGCCCGCGCGGTAACTTCCATAGGACATCTAACGATGTAGGAGTGGAGTTCTCGCCGCGCAGGAAGGGCAGGTATGGCAGCCACCACCGCGACCAGCGCCCAGCCCACCGACCCGGCGGCGGTCAACCCGCAGCGACGCAACATCATCTTCGTCGCGGTCGTGCTGGGTATGTTCCTGGCCGCACTGGACCAGACCATCGTGGCCACGGCGCTGCCCACCGTGGTGGCCGATCTCGGTGGGGCCGGCCATCAGGCCTGGGTGGTCACCAGCTACCTGCTGGCCTCCACCATCGTCACCGCGATCGCCGGCAAACTCGGGGACCTGTTCGGCCGCAAGACGGTGTTCGGGGCCGCGATCGTGTTCTTCCTCATCGGCTCGGTGCTGTGCGGGGTGGCGCACTCGATGACCATGCTGGTCGCCGCCCGCGCGGTTCAGGGCATCGGCGGCGGCGCCATCATGGTTACCGCCATGGCGCTGATCGGGGAGGTCATCCCGTTGCGCGACCGCGGCCGCTACCAGGGTGCGCTGGGCGCGGTGTTCGGGGTGACCACCGTGGCCGGTCCGCTGCTCGGCGGCTACTTCACCGATCACCTCAGCTGGCGCTGGGCGTTCTGGATCAACGTGCCGATCGCCGTGGTCGTGTTCATCGTCGCGCTCACCGCGATCCCCGCGCTGGCCCGGCGCGAGCGTCCCGTCATCGACTATCCGGGCATCGTGCTGATCGCACTGGGAGCCTCCGGTCTGACCCTGGCGACCAGCTGGGGCGGCAGCACCTATCCGTGGGCCTCCCCGGTGATCATCGGGCTGTTCGGCGGCTCGGCCGTCGCGCTGGCCCTGTTCGTCTGGGCCGAACTGCGCACCGCCGAGCCGGTGCTTCCCATCCGACTGTTCGCCGACCCAGTGTTCACGGTGTGCTGTGTGCTGGCCTTCATCGTCGGGTTCGCGATGCTCGGCGCGCTGACCTTCCTGCCCACGTTCATGCAGTTCGTCGACGGCGTGTCGGCGACCGAGTCGGGCCTGCGCACGCTGCCCATGGTGGGCGGGTTGCTGCTGACCTCGATGGGTAGCGGCATGCTGGTCAGCCGCACCGGCCGCTACAAGATCTTCCCGGTCACCGGGACCGCGGTGATGGTCCTGGGCTTCTCACTGCTGTCGCAGATGAAGGCCACCACACCGGTGTGGCAGCAGAGCCTCTACCTGTTCGTGCTCGGCACCGGAATCGGGATGTGCATGCAGGTGCTGGTGTTGATCGTGCAGAGCACGGCAAGATTCTCCGACCTCGGGGTGGCCACTTCCGGCGTGACGTTCTTCCGCACCATCGGAAGCTCGTTCGGAGCGGCGATCTTCGGCTCGCTGTTCGCCAACTTCCTGGACAGCCGTATCGACGGGGCGCTGGCCGCGTCGGGGGCGCCCCCGGCGGCCGCCCAGTCCCCTCGGTTCCTGCATCAGCTGCCGCCGGAGGTGGCCGCTCCGGTCGTCGACGCCTACTCCGACTCGCTGGGCCTGGTCTTCCTGTGCGCCGCCCCGGTGGCGCTGCTCGGGTTCCTGGTCGCCCTGCGGCTCAAGGAAGTTCCGCTGCAGGACGTCGGTACCGCGGCGGCCGTCGACCTCGGTGAGGGTTTCGGGATGCCGCAGACCGAAACCCCGGAGGAGATCCTGGAGACGGCGGTGGGCCGGCTGGTGCACCATTCGCCCGACATCCGGTTGCGCAGCATCGCCGGGCGACACGGCTGCGAATCCGACATCGCGCTGCTGTGGGGGCTGATCCAGATCTACCGGCAGAGTCAGGTGTTCGGTTCGGCCACGCTGACCGCGATGGCAGAACGGCTGCGGACGCCACCCGAGGTGCTGGAACCGACGTTCACCCGCCTCGTCGACGCCGGCTACGCGCTGCGCACCGGTGACCGGGTGTGGCTGACGCAGGCCGGAGCGCACCAGGTCGAGGCGGCGACCGCCGCACTGGTGGGCCGGATCGTCGAGAAGCTGGCGTCCTCGCCGACGTTCGAGGGCCGTCCCGATCGCGCCGACGTGGAGGCGGCCCTGGAGCGCATCGCCGCCCGGCTTCTCGTGCAGCGCGACTGGGATGATCGCGGCGAGGTGAACCGGACTCCCACGACGACAGGCTGACCCGGCGTAGCATGCGGCCATGAGCCGAATCGGAGATTTCGCCGACGACGACGTGACCGGGTTCGCCGTGAGATCTCCGGAGCTCGGAGCCGCAATGGCCGACTTCAGCCAGGCCGTGTACACGAAAGGCAGGCTGCCGCTACGGGTCCGGGAAGCGGCCAGGATCGTGATCGCCCACGCCAACGAATGCGTGGTGTGTCAGAACACCCGGGACGGCGCCGGTGTCGCCGAGGGCGTGGACGAAGAGCTCTACGAACACGCCGACGAGTGGCGGACCTGGCCGGGTTACAGCGACGCCGAGCGGGTCGCCATGGAGTTCGCGCACCGGTTCGCCACCGATCACGTCGGGCTGCGCGACGACGAGGATTTCTGGCAGCGCGCCGCCGAGCACTTCGATGACGAGCTCCTGACCGATCTGGCGATCTCGTGTGCGATGTGGGTCGGGATGGGCCGGGTGTTGCGCACTCTCGACATCGGGCAGTCCTGCAAGATCACCCTCTAGATTCGCCCGGCCAGACCGTGCACCGGCTGGTATGAATGGCTGACATGGCAGCCAAACCGCTCGCCGCCGCGGCCATCGCACAACTCGAGTCCGACGGGGTCGCGACCCTGATCGGCACCGTGGTGAACCCGGCGGGTCTGACTCACGCAAAAACGGTTCCGCTGCGCCGGATGAGTTCCTTCGCCGACCCGGGTCTGGGCGCCAGCCCGGTCTGGCACGTGTTCGCCATTGATCAGGCCGGAATCGTGCTCGGTGAGTCCACCGGGGTGGTCGGCGACCAGCGGGTTCGCATCGACCTGGGCGCGCTGCGCATTCTCGGCAACGGATTCGCCTGGGCGCCAGGGTCGTTCTTCGACCAGTCGGGATCTCCCGATCCGTACTGCACCCGCGGCGCGTTGACCAGGGTGACCGCACGTCTGGCCGATGCCGGTTACAGCGCGATGGTCGGGCATGAGATCGAGTTCGTGCTGGTGGGCCCCGACGGTGCGCGACTGCCGGCCCACATGTGGGCGCAGTACGGCCTGGCGGGGGTGCTGGAGTTCGAGGGATTCGTGCGCGACGTCACCGCCGATGCGACCGGATCCGGGGTCTCGATCGACCAGTTCCATCCCGAGTACGGCACCAATCAGTTCGAGATATCGCTGGCCCCGCTGCCGCCGGTGCAGGCCGCCGACCAGCTGACCCTGATGCGGATCATCATCGGCCGGGTGGCCCGCCGATACGGCATGCGGGTGAGCCTGTCGCCGGTTCCGTTCGCCGGTTCGGTGGGTTCCGGAGCCCACCAGCACTTCTCGCTGACCCGTGACGACGAGCCGGTCTTCTCCGGTGGCGACGGTCCCGGCGCGATGACCGCCGAAGGCGCCTCGGCCGTGGCCGGCGTGCTCTCCGGGCTGGCCGACGCGCAGGGCGTGTTGTGCGGTTCGGTGTTGTCCGGGCTACGGATGCAGCCCGGAACCTGGGCGGGCGCCAACCTGTGCTGGGGAACCGAAAACCGGGAGGCGGCCGTGCGTTTCCTTCCTGCCGGCTCGGCGAACCCGTACGGCGCCAACGTCGAGGTCAAGGTCATCGACCCGTCGGCCAACCCCTACCTCGCATCGGCGACGATCCTCGGGCTCGCCCTCGACGGCATCGAGCGGGGACTCACCCCGCCACCGGAGTTCACCGTGGATCCGTCGTCGCTCGGCGACGCCCAACGCGCCGAGACGCTGAGCACCGACCAATCCGAGATGCTCAGCGCCTTGGACTCCTCGACGCTGGTGCGGGGGATACTCGGTGACGCCGTCGTCGATGCGGTCGTCGCGGTGCGGCGCTACGAGCATGACAACTACGCCGAACTGAATCCCGAAGCCCTCGCCGAGAAGTTCCGGCTGGCCTGGAGCGTCTGAATGTCGGCACTGCACGAGCACCTCGGCGCCGTGCACCTGATCGACCATCATGTCCACGGGTGCTGGCTGACCCCCGGTGACCGCACCAGGTTCGACAACGCGCTCAACGAAGCCAACACCGAGCCGCTGGCCTCGTTCGACTCGGCCTTCGACACCCAGCTCGGGTTCGCCGTTCGCGCGCACTGCTCGACCGCGCTGGGTCTGGCCAGGCATGCCGACCCCGAGTCGTACTGGGCCCAGCGCACCAGCGTCGCCGAATCTGATCTGGCACAGAGCTTCCTGGCCGCCGCCGGGGTCTCCGACTGGCTGGTCGACACCGGATTCGCCGCGGGCGTGGCCACCCTCGACGAGTTGGCCGCGTTGTCGGTCGGTCGGGTGCACGAGGTGGTGCGGCTGGAGTCGGTGGCCGAGCAGGCCGCCGCTTGGCCCGGCGACTACGCCGAAGCGTTCGACGAGATCCTGGACGGGCAGGCGAGTACCGCGGTGGCCACCAAGACGGTGCTGGCCTACCGGGGCGGCTTCATCGGCGACCTGTCCGAGCCCGCGCCGGCCGAGGTCGCGGAGGC
>NZ_JBSWXU010000196.1:0-7823 GCF_056160785.1 Mycobacterium sp. ABE4_509
GGGCAGCGGCGCGGCCCGCAAGCAGACCGTCGACCTGGACGCCGCCGTCCTGCTGGCCGACGCCGCCGAAGCAGCCGGCGTGCGCCGCTATGTGATGGTCTCGGCCATCGCCGCCGACGCCGCCGCACCCGACGACACGGGTGACGAGGTGTTCGTCGTCTATCTGCGGGCCAAGGGCGCCGCCGACGACGCGGTCCGCTCCCGGGCCGGACTGGACTCCACGATCGTGCGGCCGGGCCGGCTCACCGACGACCCCGGCACCGGGCGGGTCCTCGCCGGCACCGACACCGGCTACGGCAGCATCCCACGCGCCGATGTCGCGGCGGTGCTCGTCGCCGTGCTCGACACACCGCAGACCGCCGGGCGCACGTTCAACGTCATCTCCGGCGACACCGGCATCGTCGACGCCGTCACCGCGCTCGCCTGAGCGAGGTCTAGGCCGACGGCGCGAAGACCGTCTTGAACCGGTTCAGCGACTCCTGGATGTCACTCTTGAGCGCCCCGGCGACCACCATCCCGATCGGCCCGAACAGGGCCGGACCGCCCAGATGGATGTCGAACGTGACCGTCGAGGCTGCCGGGTCCGCGTCGGCAGGCTTCACCTTGCCGATCAGCTTGACCTTGACCCCGCCCTTGCCGTTTCCGTTCAGCGTCATCGCCTGCGGCGGCTTGTAGTGCACCACGGTCCACTGGACCCGGTTGAGCATCCCCTTGACCTCGACGATGGAGTCGAGCTGGGTGCCCTTGTCGATGGTCTCGGGCAGAGTCGACCGCCACACCCGGTGGATGGACAGCCACTCCTTGTAGCGGGACAGGTCCGAGGCGCTCTCCCAGGCACGCTCGGGCGGCATCGGCACGTCGACCGATACGGACAACTTCGCCATGCGCGCTACGAGGTCGGCGGCGCCGTCGGCGGCTGCTGATCGGGAGCGCCGGACGCGCCGCCCTGACCGGCGGCGTTGTCCTGCACCGCCTTCTTGGCGGCATCCTGGACCTTGTCCACCTGCGAGGCGTACTTACCCTGCGTCTTCTGGTCGACGAAGTCGCCGGCCTTGTCGATCGCGGTGTCCACTTTGTCGGAGTTCTTGGCGAGCAGATCCTTCGCCTTGTCCAGAAATCCCATGGCCCCAGCCTACCGCTCGGGCACCCGCCAAAACCGGCGACGTTCCCCCAGCAAGGAGCCCTGCACCCACCAGATCGCCTCCACCGCGACCGCCCCCAGCAGCCCGATACCCAGCGCCATCGAGGTGACCGCGACGTTCGACGGGTCCAGCATGAACAGCTCGCGCGCCATCGGCAGGGAGAAGATCACCACATAGGCCAGACCCGAGACCGCGACCAGGGCCACCCGCCACCACTCGTACGGGCGGGCCACCACCGCCAGCACCCACAGCGCGGCGACCAGCAAGGTGATCAGAGCGGCGGTGGACGCCTGGGTCGCCTCGGTCTCGGTGGCGGCACGTCCCTCGTAGGCCAGCAGATAAGAGGTGAACGTGGCCGTCCCGACCACCAGACCCGACGGCAACGCCGAGGTCATCACCCGGCGCACGAACCCGGGCCGGGCCCGCTCGGTGTTCGGGGCCAGCGACAGGATGAAGGCCGGGATCCCGATGGTGAACCACGCCGCGATGGTGACGTGGATGGGCTGGAACGGGAACAGCAGCGGATCCGACCCGAACAGCTTGGCCGACAGACCGCCCAGCCCGACCAGGATCGCCAGCAGCACCGAGTACACCGTCTTGGTCAGGAACAGGTTGGAGACGCGTTCGATGTTGCCGATCACCCGGCGGCCCTCGCCGACCACGTAGGGAAGGGTGGCGAACTTGTTGTCCAACAACACGATCTGGGCGACCGCACGCGAGGCCGAGCTGCCCGACCCCATCGCGACGCCGATGTCGGCGTCTTTGAGCGCCAAGACGTCGTTGACACCGTCGCCGGTCATCGCCACCGTGTGCCCACGCGACTGCAACGCGTGCACCATGGAGCGTTTCTGGTCGGGCCGCACCCGCCCGAAGGTGGTGTGGGACTCCAGCGCATCGGCCAGCTCGGCCGTGCCGCCCGGCAGGTGCCGGGCGTCCATGCACTCGCCGTGCAGGCCCAGCGACCCGGCCACCGCCCCCACCGACACCGCGTTGTCGCCGGAGATCACCTTGATCGCGACCTTCTGCGCGGCGAAGTAGTCCAAGGTGTCCCGGGCGTCGGGGCGGATGCGCTGCTCGAGCACCACCAGCGCCGCCGGGACGACGGTGCCCGGGGCGGCCGGGTCGTCGACCGGCATGTCGCAGGACCCGAGCAACAGAACCCGCAGCCCCTGGGCACCGAGCCGCTCGGCCTCCTCGGCAGCCGGTGAACCCGGGGCGAGCAGCACATCGGGCGCGCCGATCACCCAGTTGCCGTGCTCGCCGTAGGACATGCCGCTCCACTTGGTGGCCGACTTGAACGGCGCACCGGCGGTGGCCGTCCATCCGGGCGGCATCCGGTAGGCCTCGGCGATCGCCGCCATGCTGGCGTTCGGCCGGGGGTCGTCGGCGGCGAGCTGGGCCAGCACGTCGGGGACCGGGGCCTGGCCGAGTTTCTCGACGTCGCTGACCCGCATCCCGTTCTCGGTCAGCGTCCCGGTCTTGTCCGCGCACACGACGTCGACGCGGGCCAGCCCCTCGATCGCCGGAAGCTCGTTGACCAGACACTGCCGGCGTCCGAGCCGGACGACGCCGACCGCGAACGCGATCGAGGTCATCAGCACCAGCCCTTCGGGCACCATCGGCACCAGCGCGCCGACCATCCGCAGCACGGACTGCTGCCACCCCGCGTCGGTGGTGAACAACTGGGTGTAGATGGTCAGCGCCCCGGCCGGAATCAGCAGATAGGTGATGAACTTCAGGATCTTGTTGATGCCGCTGCGCAGCTCGGAGCGGACCAGGGTGAACTTGCTGGCTTCCTCGGCGAGCCTGGCGGCGTAGGCCTCCCGGCCGACCTTGGTGGCCCGGTAGGCCCCCGAACCGGCGACGACGAAACTTCCCGACATCACCGCGTCGCCGGCGTCCTTGGCGATCGGGTCGGCCTCACCGGTCAGCAGCGATTCGTCGACTTCGAGGTTCGACTCCTCGAGGATCTCGCCGTCCACCACGATCTGGTCGCCGGGCCCGAGCTCGATGATGTCGTCGAGCACCACCTCACTGGGCAGCCGCGGTTCGGTACCGGACTGGCGACGCACCAGCGGTTTGGCCTGGCCGACGATGGCCAGCTTGTCCAGTGTCTGCTTGGCGCGCAGCTCCTGGATGATGCCGATGGCGCTGTTGGCGATGATGAGCAGGCCGAACGCCCCGTTGATCACCGATCCGGTGGACAACACGATGATCAGCAGCACCCCGAGGATCGCGTTGATGCGGGTGAACACGTTTCCGCGGACGATCTCGGAGACGCTGCGGGCCGCCCGGGTCGGGACGTCGTTGGTCTTGCCCTCGGCTACCCGTGCGGCGACCTCGGTATCCGAGAGGCCACCGGCCAGGGAGACGCTCATCGGTGCTCTCTACTCTTCGCGCAAGCGCTCATCGGGAGAAAGTCCCGTTCCCGTCCCGGTCGAAGTACTCCAGGGTCAGCCAGTCACCGTCGAACGTCGCCGTGGAGATGGTGCCCGGCGGTGCGTTCTCGGAGACGAACGAGAAGGTGAACACGTTGCCGTCCCAGTGCTTGAGCGGCACCACGAAGTCCGGGCCGAGCGCCAGCTGCAGACCCCCGTCGAGCTGGGTCACCCGGGCCGGGCCCCAGAACGTGTTCGAGTACTGGCCGACGTAGCTCTCCAGGGGTGCCGGCGGCGCGGGGTCGGCCGGCGGTTTCTTGCCGACCAGAGAGCCGACCGGCTCGTCCATGTCGTCGAACGCCTTGGTGTAGAGCGCCCACCAGTCCTCGCGGATCTCACCGAACTGGACCAGGTCGGCGAACTGGGCGGTGAGCGTCTCGGCGGCGCCGGTCGGCGTCGCGTTGGTCACCGCGATGATCGCGACGTCGGCGGCCGGCAGCATCAGGAAGTTGGTTCCCGAGCCGAGCTGGAAGGCCCCGGAATGACTCATCTGCATCCGGGCCGACGAGGTCGTGCCGATGTTGAAGCCGTACCCGTAGAACCCCGAGCGCATGGCCGGTTCACCGGCCGGACTGGACACCACCTGCGGGGTGAGCGCGGGCAGCAGTGCGGTGGGGTCGATGATCTGCTCACCCCCGTATTCGCCGCCGGCCAGCACCATCGTCATCCAGTGCGTCATGTCGTTCACCGAGCTGCTGACCCCGCCGGCCGGGTTCTGCGGAGTGGGATCACGGACGTACTCGGGTTTGTACTCGTCGTCGATGCGGATGTGCCCGAGAGCGCGGTCGGGACGGCGGGTGAAATCGTCGAACCGCGAGCTCGTCGACGACATCCCCAGCGGCTCGTAGAGCACCCGTCGACTCAGGTCCTCCCACGATTCGTCGGCCGCGGCCGCGACCGCTTCGGCAGCCGCCGTGAGCCCGGTATTGGTGTACGCATAGGAGATCCGGAACGGGCTCAGCGGATACTCCCGCAGCTTCTCCAAGATCAGGCGCCGGTCGTAGCCGATGTCCTCCAGCAGGTCACCGGCATGATCGGGCAACCCGGAGCGATGCGCGTACAGGTCGCCCACGGTGACCATCTGGGTGACCGCCGGATCCGACAGCGCGAACCACGGCAGCTGACTGACCACCGGGGTGTCCCAGCCGATGGTGCCCTCCCCGACCTCGTGGGCGACCACCGTCGAACCCACCGGTTTGGACAGCGAGGCCAGCTGGAACACGGTGTCGGGATCGACCCGGTTGTCCGCGGAGTCGGGCTGATCGGCGTTCTTCACCCCGAAACCCTTGGCGTAGACGGTTTCTCCGCCGTGCACCACGGCCACAGCCATTCCCGGGACACCGGATTTGGCCATCAGGTCCTCGGCCATTTCGTCCAGCGCGGCCACGGCGTCGGCGACGGCGTTCTCCGGCAGCGGCATCGCCGGCATCAGCGGCGGCGGAAGTGGGGCCGCCTGGCTGGGCGGGGTCGCGGCGGACGACGCCTGCGCCGAAGAACTCGCCGAAGCCCCCGGCATCTCATCGGAGTCCGCGCCGTTGGCCGAACACCCCCCGACCAATGTGACCGACAGAACGAACGCAGCGAGCCGCACCGGTGGGTTCATGATCAAGACGGTAGCGCGTCGGCGGACATCACATCCGCCACCACGGGTCCAGAGTCGACGCCGGGTCGACCCGTTCCCCGGGGATGGGCACCGCGATCCGGACGCGCTCGGCGTCGGCGGCGGCCAGCAGCCGGTCGGCCGGTTCGGCCCACGGGTGCGGCGCCAGCCGGAACGTCGCCCAGTGGATCGGCACCAGCAGACTGCGCTCGGCGTCGGCGACGTCGAGGTGCGCGCGCACCGCCTCCTCCGGATTCATGTGGACATCGGAGAACGCCGGGTGGTAGGCCCCGATGGGCATCAGGGTCAGGTCGAACGGGCCGTATTCGGCGCCGATCTCGGCGAAACTCTTCGTGTAGCCGGTGTCCCCGCCGAAGAACGCCTTGTGGGAGTTCCCGGCGATCACCCACGACGCCCACAACGTGGTGTCGCGGGTGAACAGCCGGCCGGAGAAATGCCGGGCCGGTGTGCAGACCAGCGTCAGGTCGCCGATTCGGTGGTGTTCGTGCCAGTCGAGTTCGACGATCCGGTGCTCGGGAATGCCCCACTTGCGCAGATGCGCACCGATGCCCAGCGGCACCAGGAAGGGGGCGCGCTGGGTGCGGGCCAGCGCGGTGATCGTGTCGATGTCGAGATGGTCGTAGTGGTCGTGGCTGATCAGCACGGCGTCGACCGCGGGCAGCGCCTCCAGCGGCACCGGCACCTCGTGCATGCGCTGCGGGCCGACGCTGCGCGACGGCGAGCAGCGACGGCTCCACACCGGGTCGGCCAGCACCCGGTAGCCGTCGATCTCGATGAGCACGCTGGAGTGCCCGAACCAGCTGGCGGCGGCGGCCACCGGCGCCACCTCGGCGGTCGGCGGGTCGGCCAGCGGGATCGGGCCGGACGGTTTGCCCCGCCCGCCGGTGTTGGCCAGGTCGCGCAGCAGCGCGCGCTGCACCTCCCGGTCGACGGTGATCCCGGACGGGGGTTCGAGGTTGACGAACTTGCCATCCCGGAAGTGCGGCGACCGACGCGCCGCCGGGGCGATCTCGGCGGGGGTGGCGCCCAGCGAGGCCGGGGTGCCCTGCAGCGCGCGCAGCACCCACCCGCCGGCCAGCAGCGAGGCCGTGCCGAATCCGAATCGCAGTGCCGAGCCCAACACCGTCAAGCTCCCTGGAAGTTCGGCGGCCGTTTCTCGATGCGCGCCACCTGGGCCTCGATGATGTCCTGGCTGGCCCATGCGCGATCGAACAGCTCCTGGTGCGCGGGCCACGGCTGTTCGTAGGCGCCGTCGTCGTTGAGCACCCGCTTGGCATGTTGCAGCGCCAGCGGCGCATACCCGGCGATCTCCTGCGCCCAGGCCTGGGCGTCGGCCAGGCTGCCGATCCGGTTGGCCATGCCGGTCTGCAGGGCGACCTCGGCGGTCAGCCGCTCGGCGGCCAGCAGCATTCCCCGGGCCCGGCCCGCGCCGACCAGCGAGGTGAGCCGGCGGATGGACCAGTTGTCCAGCGCAATGCCGTACTTGGCGACCGGGAACTGGAAATAGGCCTCCGGGGCTACGACACGAAGATCGCAGATCATCGACAGGATCACCCCGGCGCCGATCGCCGGTCCGTTGATCGCGCCGATCACCGGCACCGGCGCGGCGTCGATCGCCAGGTTCAGCGCTCTGGCCTTGTCGGGCAGCTCGTCGGCCACCCCCTGGCCGCCGGACAGGTCGGCACCGGAGCTGAAGACGTGGCCGCCGCCGGTCAGCACGATCGCGCGGGCGCCTTCGGAGGCGGCGTTCTCGACCGCTTCCCGCAGGCCGTCGAGCAACTCGGCGTTCAGCGCGTTGCGGCGCTCGGGGCGCTGCATCTCCAGGGTCAGCACACCGCCGTCGCGGGTCACTCCAATCATGGCCCCAGACTATTAGCCTTTTCCTGTGAGCCGGATCGGTGCCCTCGCGCTGCGCGACGCGCTGCTGGACGACGGGTCCTTCGTGAGCTGGGACGCCCCGCCACTGCCGGTGGCGACGTCGCAGGCCTACCGCCGCGAGCTCGACACCGCAGCCGCCCAGACCGGGCTCGACGAATCGGTGGTCACCGGCGAAGGCCGGGTGTTCGGGCGGCGGGTGGCGCTGGTGGCCTGCGAGTTCGATTTCCTGGCCGGATCGATCGGGGTGGCCGCCGCCGAACGGATCATCGCCGCGGTGCACCGGGCCACCGCCGAGGGGCTGCCGCTGCTCGCGTCGCCGGCCTCGGGCGGCACCCGCATGCAGGAGGGCACGGTGGCGTTCCTGCAGATGGTCAAGATCGCCGCAGCCGCCGAACTGCACAAACGGGCCCACCTGCCCTATCTGGTCTATCTGCGCCATCCGACCACCGGCGGGGTGTTCGCGTCCTGGGGTTCGCTGGGCCACGTCACCGCCGCCGAACCCGGCGCGCTGATCGGCTTCCTCGGGCCCCGGGTCTACGAGCATCTCTACGGGGAGCCGTTCCCTGCGGGGGTGCAGACCGCCGAGAACCTGCAGCGCCACGGTGTGGTGGACGCCGTCGTCCCGCTGGCGGTGCTTCGCTCCACCCTCGATCGCGCGTTGAAGGTGGTCGCCGACCCGCCCGGCGAGCCGCCGCCCGCGCCCGCGGCCGAGCCGCTGCCCGACGTCCCGGCGTGGGAGTCGGT
>NZ_JBSWXU010000197.1:0-7787 GCF_056160785.1 Mycobacterium sp. ABE4_509
GCCACCGCCGCCCGGCCTGTTGCCGCCACCACCTCCACCGCCCGCGGAACCGCTGCCGCCACCGCCGGCGGAACCCCTGCCGCCACCGCCGCCGGGCGTCTAGCCCGGTGACCGTGCGGATGAGCCCGCAACGGTTCGAAGAGCTGGTCGGCGATGCGCTCGACCTGTTGCCGCCGCAGCTGGCCTCGGCGATCGACAACGTGGTCGTCCTGGTCGCCGATCGCAACGCCGAGGAGCCCGACCTGTTGGGCCTCTACGAGGGGGTGGCGCTGACCGAGCGCGACTCGTTCTACGCCGGGTCGCTGCCCGACACCATCAGCATCTATCGCGACGCGCTGCTGGATATCTGCGACGACGAGCAGCAGGTGGTCGAGGAGGTGGCTATCACGGTGATCCACGAGATCGCCCACCACTTCGGCATCGACGACGAGCGCCTCCACGAACTCGGCTGGGCCTGAGCGCGGCAACCCGATTCGGTCGGCGGCGGCTGCTATGAACGGGATATGACCGAACAGTGCCGCGCCTGCCGGGCGGGTCTGGAGCACTGCCACGGCGCGCTGATCCACCACCCGTACCGTCGCCCGGAATGCACCGAACCGGACTGCGTCGTGACCGAGGTCGCCCACGCGTTGCACCTCGACTGCGACGCGGTGGGCTGCAGCTGCGCGCTGGACGTGGCGGTTGCCGACTCAGCCCATCGGGTCGGCTGAACCCGACGTACCGCCGTCCTGCACGGTCACCGCGGCGGGGTCGGGTTCGAACGGCGGGGTGGCCTTGCCCCAGCGCAGGCAGCTCCATCGCCCGTCGGTGACGGGAGACAGCACCACTGATTCGGTGTTCGCCAGGTGGTGGTCGATCGCGAATTCGGCGTCGACGCCGGCCAGCACCGCCGAGACGAGCCGGATCGCCGCACCGTGACTGACCACCACGATGTCGCCGTGCCAGGCGGCGTCGTCGAGATAGCGCAGGCGCAGTTGCTCGACGACCGGCAGATACCGCTCCAACACCTGTTCGCCGCTCTCCCCGCCGCGCAACCTCAGCTCCAGCTCGCCGCGGTGCCACCGGCGGTAGGCGTCGTTGAACTCGTCGTGGGCTGCCTCGTCACTGCGGTTCTCCAGGTCTCCGACATGGACTTCGTGGATGCCTTCGAACTCGCACAACCCGGTGACGGTCACCGCCGCCGCCGCGGAACTGATCTCGGTGGCGGTCTGCACGGCCCGGGTGGCGATCGAGTGCACGATCATCGCCGGTGGTTCGGCCAGTCCGAGAGCGAACCCGCGAGCCTGATCACGGCCGAGGTCGGTGAGTTCCGCCCCGGGCGGAACGGTGTCGAGACGCCGGGCCACGTTGCCGTGCGACTGGCCGTGGCGCACCAGCACCAACCTGCCGCTCACCGCTGTCCCTCCCGCAGCCCCTCGAGCCAGGTGGCGGCGTCGTCCATCGCGGGCGGTGCGCTGCCCACGGCCTCACCTGTGGGCCAGGAGCCCAGGTAGCGGACGTCGGCACAGCGCCGGTACAGCGCCCGCAGCGCCTCGGCGACCGAGTCGTCGTCGATGTGGCCGACGAAGTCGAGGAAGAACACATAGGTGCCCAACTCGGTACGGGTCGGCCGGGATTCGATCCGGGTGAGGTCGATGTCGCGGATGGCCAGCTCGGTCATCGCCGCGACCAGGGCGCCGGGAACGTTGTCCAACCGCAGCACCACCGAGGTCCGGTCGGTGCCGGTGCTCGTCGGCGGTTTGCCCGGCCGGCCGACGAGCACGAAGCGGGTTCGCGCATTGGGTTCGTCAACGACGTCGGCGGCCAACGCCTCCAGCCCGTACCGCTGCGCGGCCAGGGCCGTGGTGACGGCCGCGTCGGCATGGCCGGCCGCGACGTCCTGGGCGGCGGCGGCGTTCGAGTTCGCGGGTACCAGTCGAGTTTCCGGCAGGTGTGCGGCCAGCCAGTTCTTCACCTGGGCGGCTGCGACCGGGAACGCGGCCACGGTGCGCACGGCGCTGCCCGACCCGCCGGGGGGAACGGCGATGGTGAAGGAGACGTCGAGGGTCAACTCGGCGTAGATCTGCAGCGGCGCACCCGCGGCGAGGCTGTCGAGGGTGGGCGACACCGACCCGTCGATCGAATTCTCGATCGGCACGACGGCGTAGTCGGCGTCGCCGGCGCGCACGGCCGCCAGCGCGGCGGGGGTGCTGTCGGTGGGAACACCGTTGAGCTCCGAGCCGTCCGGGGTCTGCGGGGGCGGGATCAGACCGAGGGTCTCGATCGCACGCAGCGCCGCCTCGGTGAACGTTCCTTCGGGGCCGAGATACGCGATGCCGGGCACCGCACCAGCGTATCGGTTCCCGTGGTAATCCCGTTCCGCTGCGAGGAAGGCCTTGCGCATCGCGGCCACATCAAGTTAAGTAAGGCTCACCTTACCAATGAAAGGCGGCGTCATGGTGGCTCCAGCACCGACTTCGGCACCCACCACCGCGGAGCGGATCCGCAGCGCATGCGCCCGGGCCGGCGGCGCAATGCTCGCCGTGGCGGGAAGCGACCCCTGCCCCACCCCCGTGCACCACCTGCTCGACGACGGCTCGTTCGCCGTCACCGCGCCGGCGGACGCGCGGCTGGCGGCGTTGGTCGCCGCGGCGGGCCCCACCGGAGTACAGGCCGTGCTCGAGTTGACCGACTATGCACCGCTCCCGCTGCGGGAACCGGTGCGCTCGCTGGTCTGGATACAGGGCAGAGTGCACGGCATCCCGGCCGCCGAGGTACCCGACCTGCTCGACGTGGTCGCCAGTGCCGACCCCAACCCCGCACTGCTGCAAGTCAACTCGAGTGACGCGGCGACGACGGCCGATTCCGAGGCCGATTCCGAGGCCGATTCCGAGCCGGACACCCGGTACACGCTGTTGCGCCTGGAGATCGAATCCGTCGTGGTCGCCGACTCGACCGGCGCCGAGGCGGTGCCGGTGCAGGCGCTGCTCGGAGCACGGCCGGATCCGTTCTGCGCCATGGAGTCATGCTGGCTGCAGCACATGGATGCCGCGCACCGCGATGTGGTGGACCGACTCGCCGCCCGACTGCCGTCCACCCTTCGCCGTGGCCGGGTCCGGCCGTTGGGCCTGGACCGCTACGGCGTGCGGCTGCGGGTCGAGGACGACAACGGCGATCATGATGTGCGGCTGCCGTTCACCCGCCCCGTCGACGACGTCACCGGGCTCAGCCAGGCGATCCGGGTCCTGATGGGATGCCCCTTCCTCAACGGGCTGCGCGCACGCGGCGTCTGACACCGGGCGGGTGCGGCTACCGTAGCTGCGGTGACCGAGCCCGTTGACGAGCTGACCGATGCCCAGCGCCGCGCATTGCGCATCGAGATCACGGTCGTCCTGGCGGTCACCTTCGCGCTGTCCGCCTACCGCGCGCTGCTCAGCCTCATCGAGAGTGTGCTGCTCGGGCTGTCCGGGCAGACCGTGGCGCTCAACCCGCAACGGTCGCCGTTCGGCTTCATCGACCTCGGGCTGAACCTCGCCAGCCTGTTCCAGCTGCTGGCCTGGGGCGCGCTGGCGGTGTATCTGCTGTGGCGCAGCGGCGACGGCCCGGCCCGGATCGGTTTGGGCCGGATCCGCTGGCGCGGCGATGTCCTCGGCGGCATCGGCCTGGCCACCCTGATCGGTGTGCCCGGTCTGGCGCTGTACCAGATCGCGCGGATTCTCGGGGCCAACGCCGCAGTCGAGCCGGCCGAGCTGAACGACACCTGGTGGCGCATCCCGATGCTGCTGCTGCTGTCCTTCGGAAACGGGTGGGCCGAGGAGGTCGTCGTCGTCGGGTTCCTGCTCACCCGGCTGCGCCAGTTGCGCGTCAACCCCTGGGTCGCCCTGGCCGTCTCGAGCCTGCTGCGCGGCGCCTACCACCTCTATCAGGGCTTCGGCGCGGGCCTGGGCAACATCGCGATGGGCCTGGTGTTCGGGTACGCCTGGCAGCGCACCGGCAGACTGTGGCCCCTGATCATCGCGCACACGTTGATCGACGCCGTGGCATTCGTCGGATACTCGCTGTTGGCAGGCCGCCTCGGCTGGCTTCAGTAGCGCCTGCGGCCCCGCCGGGCGCGTACATTCTTGCTGTGACCGACGACCGGCCGCCGTATCCGGGGTTCCGCAGACCCCCTGACGGCTTTCCGGATCGCCGCGAGCCTCCGCAGGAGATTCGTCGCGACCCCAGCTACCGGCCGGCACCCCCACCCGGGCAACGCCCACCACCGCCTGGTCACCGGCCGCCCCCACCGCCTGGTCACCGGCCACCGCCACCCGGGCAATACCCCCCGCCGCGACAGCCGCCACCCCGGCGCCCGCCACCGCGGCCTGCTCCCCCGCCATCCGGCCCACCACCCCCACCGCAACAGTTCCCACCGCGACGACCACCGCCGCCACCGGCGCGACCCGCACCACCGACACCGGCGCGACCCGCACCACCGCCACCGCAACCGCCGCGGGCCCGACGCAAGCCGCGGCGGATCCGGCGGTGGACACGCGTGCTGGCGGCGGCCCTGCTGCTGCTCGCCGTCGGCTTCGTCGGAGCCGGCCTGTGGATGGATTCCGCGTTGCACCGCGTCCCGGCACTCGCCGACTACGCCGGCCGGCCGGCCCAGGGGGCGGGTACGACGTGGCTGCTGGTGGGCTCGGACAGCCGCAGTGACCTGACCGTCGACCAGCAGGCCGAACTGGCTACCGGCGGCGAGGTCGGCGACGGCCGCACCGACACCATCCTGCTGATCCACCTGCCGGCGCTGTTCTCCGACGCCACTGCGGTGATGGTGTCGATTCCCCGCGATTCCTATGTGGACATCCCCGACTACGGCAGCGACAAGATCAACACCGCTTTCGCCGTCGGCGGGCCTCAGCTGCTGGCCCAGACCGTCGAGCAGGCCACCGGACTGCGCATCGACCACTACGCCGAGGTCGGCTTCGGCGGGTTCGCCGGGCTTGTCGACGCTGTCGGCGGCGTCGACATGTGCCTTCCCGACCCCATCAACGACCCGCTCGCCGGTATCGACCTACCGGCCGGCTGCGGTCGCCTCGACGGCCGCGAGGCGTTGGGTTTCGTTCGGACCCGCGCCACCCCCAGGGCCGACCTGGATCGCATGGTCAATCAGCGGGCGTTCATGTCGGCGTTGATCCACCGCGCCGCCAGCCCCGCGGTGCTGCTCAACCCGCTGCGCTGGTACCCGATGGCCCGGGCCGCGGCCGACACGATCTCCGTGGACGACCACGATCACATCTGGGATCTCGCCAGGCTGGGCTGGGCGCTTCGCGGCGACCCGACCACGGTCACGGTCCCGATCGGCGAGTTCACCGACAACAGTTCGGGCTCGATCGTGGTCTGGGACAGCGAGGCCGCGCAGCGGCTCTTCGCCGCGCTGGCCTCGGACTCAGCAGTGCCGCAAGACGTCCTCGACGCCGGCCAGCCCTGATTCTCAGCAAATTCTTGGCAACGCCTGTGCGGCGCGTCACACTAACTGCCCCCACTTAGGCAACGCTGCCCTGCATTAGGCTTGCCTTCGTGGAAATTAAGCCCTGAACAGGGATATTCTTTTGCAATGGCAACAGAAAACTTTACCCACGCGCTCGACACCAAGTTTCACGGCCTGCTCCACGACCAGGTTCGCAGCGAACTGAATGCAGCGCAGCAGTACTTGGCCGTCGCGGTCTATTTCGACAGCGAGGACCTACCCCAGCTGGCCGCGCTGTTCTATCGGCAGTCCGTCGAGGAACGCAACCACGCCCTGATGCTCGTGCAGTACCTGATCGATCGCGATCTGCCCGCCGAGATCCCACCGGTCGACCCGGTGCAGAACGCCTTCGAGTCGCCGCGGGAAGCGCTCACGCTGGCGCTGAACCTCGAGCGGGCAGTCACCGAGCAGGTCGGCCGGCTGGCCGCGACGGCCCGTGACGAAGGGGACTACCTGGGCGAGCAGTTCATGCAGTGGTTCCTCAAGGAGCAGGTGGAAGAGGTCGCGATGATGACCACCCTGGTCCGTATCGCCGACCGGGCCGGAAGCGACCTGTTCCATCTCGAGGACTTCGTCGCCCGCGAGGTCCCGGTGCCGACCGGCGATCCCGGTGCACCCAAGGCCGCCGGCGGAGCACTGTAGGCCGGCGGGAGTCAGTCCCGGCCGGCTCCGGTCAGGCCGTTCTGCAGCCAGGTCTTGGTGCGGCCCGGGTGGTTCGTCGCGATCCAGGCCACCCCGAGGTCGCTGCAGTACTGCACGTCCTCGTAGTGATCGACGGTCCAGCAGTACAACGCGCGGCCCTGCGCCGCGGCACGGTCCACCAGCTCGGGGTGTTCGCGCAGCGTCGAGATCGAGGGCCCGACAGCGGTCGCTCCCACGGTGGTCGCTGCCCCACCGCCCAGGTAGCGCGACGTCTCACCCAACAGCACGGTGGGCAGCAGCGGCGCCGCCCGACGGATCCGCCACACCGCTGCCGCGCTGAACGACATCACCACCGCCCGGGACAGGTCGGCCGAGGGTGGGGAGGCGATCCCGTACCGGTGCAACAGGGCCAGCACCTTGCTCTCGACCAGGGCGCCGTAGCGCACCGGATGCTTGGTCTCGATGAACATCTTGACCGGACGGTTCCAGTCCAGCACCAGCGACACCAGGTCGTCGAGGGTGAGCAGTCCGGTGTCACCATGGCTGCCGTCCGGCCGCCAGCTCGGGTGCCACGAGCCGTAGTCGAAGTCGCGGAGCTCGGCCAAGGTCATCTCGCTGACCAGCCCGGAACCGGTCGACGTGCGGTCCAGCCGGCGGTCGTGCACGCACACCAGGTGGCCGTCCCTGGTCAGCCGGACGTCGCACTCGACGCCGTCGGCGCCTTCGGCGAGCGCGCGCTCGTAGGCCGCGCGGGTGTGTTCGGGAGAGTCCGCGGAAGCGCCGCGGTGCGCTACCACGAACGGATGGTTGTCGAACGTTCCGCCCGAGCTCATACCGCTATGCTGCCGGGTCTTGGCCTTCGGGCTCAACCGCACGCGCGGGTCGGCTGTTCTTCGTGCTCTGCGGCGCGGAGTCCTGCGCGTCGGCGGCCACCATCACCCAGCGCCTGGTGGGCTTCTCCACCGGCTGGCGTTCGAACCCGACGAACACCTGCAGCGCCAGCAGCGCAGCGCCGAGTCCGAACAGGTAGGCGACGATGGTCGTCACCGTGTTGTCGGCAATCCCCTGGGCATCGGTGGTGAAGCTGGTCGCGATCGAGAAACCCGAGAGCACGGTCGCGGCGATCCACACCAGCCACCAGACCACGATCGGCCGGCGCAACCATTTCAGCCGCGCTTCCACACCGGCCAGCTCGATGACGAAGACCGGGGCCCAGGCCAGGTTGAACACCGGGATCAGACAGCCCGTCGCCAGCGCCCAGCGAGACCGCGGCTCCTGCTGTCCGTAGTGGCTGAACGCGGCGGCACGACGGGCGATCAGCCAATTGGTCAACAACACCGCGCTCGCCACGACCATGAATACGGCCAACACGCTGACCAGCACCCCGCCCCAGGTCGCGGCCGCGGCAAGCCACGGGTTGAGCAGCATGCCACGGTTGACGATCAACAGCACGTAACGCACCAGATGCACGAAGGCCGCCGCGCCGAGCACCGCCATGGTGGCCACCAGGGTGGTCCGGACCGCCGCGGCCGACGGTCCGGACCGCACCGGCTGCTGATCCTGTTCGGGGGCGGCGAAGTGTTCGACCAGGCCCCACCGCGGAATGGTGTGGTAGCGCGGCGTCGGGCCGAGCGGCCGGCGCCCGGAGTGGCGC
>NZ_JBSWXU010000198.1:0-7740 GCF_056160785.1 Mycobacterium sp. ABE4_509
GTCCCATCCCGAACCCGGAAGCTAAGCCTGCCAGCGCCGATGATACTACCCATACCGGGTGGAAAAGTAGGACACCGCCGAACACAAATTGGAATCGCCCCCCACAATTGCGTGGGGGGCGATTTCCTATTTCTCGATGATTTTCCCGACTTCTACAATTGTGGGCGAATAGTCGCTGTGCACTTCGAGCCCGTATCCTTTTCTGCGTGCCCCACGACAACCAGGGCGGCCGCGGCGATCGCCGACCGCATCGCGCCTCCGACGCCGGCAGGCAACGCCCGCGCCGTGATCAGCGGTCGGCCCCGCGCAACTCCGGACCGCAGCGGGCACGTCCCGCCCAGCCCCGCCCCGACGACACCGCCCAGGGGCAGGCCGGACCTCCCATCCCGGCCGAGATCGAGGCCAAGCAACTGGCGCCCGACATCCGGGGGGAACTGACCACCCTGGACCGCACCACCGCCGACTTCGTCGCCCGTCATCTCGTGGCGGCCGGCGAACTCCTCGAGGACGACCCCGAAACCGCCCTGGCGCACGCCCGGGCCGCGCGTGCCCGTGCCGCCCGCATCCCCGCGGTCCGGGAAGCCGTCGGCATCGCGGCCTACCAGTCCGGCGACTGGGCACAGGCGCTGGCCGAACTGCGGGCCGCCAAGCGGATGGGCAGTCGTTCACCGCTGCTGGCCCTCATCGCCGACTGCGAGCGCGGCGTGGGTCGCCCCGAGCGTGCGATCGAACTGGCTCGCGGCCCCGAAGCCGCGCAGCTGGCCGGCGACGACGCCGACGAACTGCGCATCGTGGTCGCCGGAGCCCGCTCCGACCTGGGGCAGCACGAGCAGGCACTGGCGGTGCTGTCCAGCCCGCAGCTGGACCCGGCGCGCACCGGCCAGACCGCCGCCCGGCTGTTCTACGCCTACGCGGACACGTTGCTCGCCCTCGGCCGTGAGGAGGAGGCCCTGCAGTGGTTCGTGCACGCAGCGGCCGCCGACCTCGAGGGTGCCACCGACGCCGAAGACCGTGTCACGGAGCTGTCCTGACATGAGTGCGCTGGCCCGCCAACATGATTGCCTGCTGCTCGACCTGGACGGCACCGCGTTTCGGGGTCATGCTCCGACCCCGGGGGCGGTCGAGGCGCTCGCCGGCGTCGAGTCGCGGATCCTCTTCGTCACCAACAACGCATCGCGTGACGCCGGGCAGGTCGCCGCCCACCTTCGCGAACTCGGCTTCACCGCCGAACCCGACGATGTGGCGACCAGCGCGCAGAGCGCAGCCAAGTTGCTCGCCGACCAGTTGCCGGTTCGAGCGCGGGTGCTGGTGGTCGGCACCGACGCGCTGGCCGGGGAGATCAGTGCGGCCGGCCTGACGCCGGTGCGCCGGTTCGACGACGACCCGGCCGCGGTGGTGCAGGGCCACTCGACGGAGACCAGCTGGCCGGACCTGGCCGAGGCCGCCCTGGCGATCCGGGCCGGGGCACTGTGGGTCGCCGCCAACATCGACAAGACGCTGCCGTCGGAACGCGGATTGCTGCCCGGAAACGGCTCGATGGTGGCCGCGCTGCGCACCGCCACCGAACAGGACCCCCAGGTGGCCGGCAAGCCGTCCCCGCGGCTGATGGCCGATGCGCTGGCCCGTGGGGACTACCGGACCCCGCTGGTGATCGGGGACCGCCTCGACACCGACATCGCCGGCGCCAACGCTGCCGAGCTGCCCAGCCTGATGGTGCTGTGCGGCGTCAACGACGCCGCCGACGCGATCTGGGCGATCCCGGCCGAACGCCCCGACTACCTCGCCGAAGACCTGCGCGCCCTCACCGACGACGCCGAGGTGCTGCGGGTGGCGCCGCAGCCGGGCTGGCGCGTCGACGTCGAGCCGCCGACCCTGACGGTGCGCTCGACCGGGGAAGATCCCGGCGACGCCCTGTCGGTGGTCCGCGCGATCGCCGCGGCGCTGTGGGCCTGGACCGGTGATCGGCCCACGGCGATCGGCGCCGGCGACGACGCGGCCCGACAGGCCATGCAGCGGTGGTCGCTGGTGTCGACCGAGATCGACTAGCGTGAACACCGATATGAGCAACGAACCCGACCAGATTCGCGCCGAGGTCGCCGAACTGCTGGGCGATCCGACCGATCTATCGGTCGGATCGGCCTCCGACCTGGATTCTCTGGCCGTGCGCCTGGAGCAGGCACACGAACTACTGGTGCGCGCGCTGGAATCGGTCGAGAAGGGCTGACCGCGTGACACGGCGCGCTCGTGTGGACGCCGAGCTCGTACGGCGCGGTCTGGCCAGGTCCCGCCAGCAGGCTGCCGAACTGATCGGTGCGGGGCTGGTCAGCGTCGACGGGATGCGCGCCGCCAAAGCTGCCACAGCGATACCGGTCAGCGCCCATGTCACCGTCGACGACAGCGGTGAGCGCAGCTGGGTGTCGCGCGGGGCGCACAAGCTGATCGGGGCGCTGGACACGCTCGCCATCCCGGTCGAGGGTCGCCGCTGCCTGGATGCGGGCGCCTCGACCGGTGGATTCACCGAGGTGCTGCTCGACCGCGACGCCCGCGAAGTCGTGGCCGTGGACGTCGGATACGGCCAGCTGGCCTGGGCGCTGCGTACCGATGCGCGGGTGTCGGTGCTGGAGCGGACCAACGTGCGTGAGCTCACCCCCGACGCGATCGGCGGTGTGGTCGATCTCGTCGTCGCCGACCTGTCGTTCATCTCGCTGGCCACCGTGCTGCCCGCACTGGTCGCCTGCGCCGCGCCGGCGGCCGATATCGTTCCCATGGTGAAACCGCAGTTCGAAGTCGGCAGGCACCGGGTGGGCTCCGGCGGGGTGGTGTCCGATCCCGCCCTGCGCGCCGACGCCGTGCTCTCGGTGGCCCGCCGCGCCGCTGAACTGGGTTGGCCTGCGGTGGCCGCGGCGGCCAGCCCGTTGCCCGGCCCGGCGGGCAACGTCGAGTACTTCCTGCACCTGCGTGTCGAGGGCGAGGCGTCGCTGCACGGCGCCGCGCTCGAGGCAGCCGTGCGACGTGCCGTCGACGAGGGGCCGCAGTGACCGATTCGCCGACACAGCGCAGCATCCTGCTCGTCGTGCACACCGGACGCGGCGAGGCGACCGAGGTCGCTCGCCGGGTCGAGAAGGTGCTCGGGGACAACGGCATTGCGCTGCGGGTACTTTCGGCCGAAGCGGTCGATCGCGGTCCGCTGCACCTGGCGCCGGACGACATGCGTGCGCTCGGGGTCGACATCCAGGTGGTCGATGCCGACGAGCGCGCCGCCGAAGGCTGCGAGCTGGTGCTGGTCCTCGGCGGCGACGGCACCTTCCTGCGGGCCGCGGAGCTGGCGCGCAACGTCGAGATCCCGGTGCTCGGGGTGAACCTCGGCCGGATCGGTTTCCTCGCCGAGGCCGAGGCCGACTCGATCGACACGGTGCTCGAACACGTCATCAACCGGGACTACCGCATCGAGGAGCGCATGACCCTCGACATCAGTGTCCGCGCCGGCGGTGAGCTTCTCGACCGCGGCTGGGCGCTCAACGAGGCCAGCCTGGAGAAGGGCCCGCGGCTCGGGGTGCTCGGCGTGGTGGTGGAGGTCGACGGACGCCCGGTGTCCACCTTCGGGTGCGACGGCGTGCTGGTCTCCACCCCGACGGGGTCGACCGCTTACGCGTTCTCGGCCGGCGGCCCGGTGCTGTGGCCGGATCTGGAGGCCATCCTGGTGGTTCCCAACAACGCGCATGCGCTGTTCGCCCGCCCGATGGTGACCAGCCCGGACGCGTCGATCGCGATCGAGATCGAATCGGGCGGGCATGCCGCGCTGGTGTTCTGCGACGGCCGCCGCGAGATGCTGGTTCCGGCCGGCGGGCGGCTCGAGGTGACCCGGTGTGCCACTCCGATCAAGTGGGTGCGCCTGGACAGCGCCCCGTTCACCGACCGCTTGGTGCGCAAGTTCCGGTTGCCGGTCACGGGGTGGCGCGGACAGTAGTGCTAGCCGAAATCCGGATCGAGTCGCTGGGAGCCATCAGCGCCGCCACGGCGGAGTTCGACGGCGGGCTGACCGTGCTGACCGGCGAGACGGGCGCGGGTAAGACCATGGTCGTGACGGGTCTGCACCTGCTGGGCGGGGCCCGCGCCGACCCGACCAAGGTGCGTTCGGGCTCCGATCGCGCTGTCGTCGAAGGTCGTTTCACGACAGCCGAACTCGGTGCCGAAGTGGCCACCCGGGTCGACGGGATTCTGGATTCGTCGGGTGCTGAGCGCGACGACGACGACAGCGTGATCGCGGCGCGCTCGGTCAACCGGGACGGCCCCTCACGGGCCTACCTCGGGGGGCGCAGCGTGCCGGCGAAGTCGCTGAGCGGGTTCACCAACGAACTGCTGACCCTGCACGGGCAGAACGACCAGCTCCGGTTGATGCGCCCGGACCAGCAGCGCGCCGCACTGGACCGATTCGCCGATGTGACCTCCCAGCTCGGCCGCTACCGTGCTGCGCGCGACGAGTGGCTGGCGGCCCGCCGCGATCTCGAGGACCGCCGGCGCGGGGCGCGTGAGCTGGCACAGGAGGCTGACCGACTGCAGTTCGCGCTGAACGAGATCGATGCGGTCGATCCGGCGCCGGCTGAGGACGACGTGCTGGTTTCCGACATCCGCCGGCTCTCCGAGCTCGACGCGGTGCGCGACGCGGTGCAGACTGCGCGCACGGCGCTCTCCGGTGCCGGCGACGACGTCGCCGACGGGTTCTCCGCGGCGGGCGCGGTCGGGCAGGCCCGGACGGCTTTGGAGAACAGCGACGACGCCGAGCTCAAGGCGCTCTCGGAGCAGCTCGACGCGGCGCTGACCGTGCTCGTCGACGTGTCCGGCGAGTTGGGCCGCTACCTGTCCGAGCTGCCCACCGACGCAAGCGCGCTGGAGACGAAACTGGCCCGGCAGGCCGAGTTGCGCACCCTGACCAAGAAGTACGCCGCCGACATCGACGGTGTGCTGGCCTGGGCCGGTGAGTCGCGGCGGCGCCTCGAGCAGCTCGACGTGTCCGAGGATGCGCTGGCCGATCTGTCCCGCCGGGTGGAGGCGCTGCAGGCCAGGGTCGTAGACGCTGCGCAGGGTCTGACGAAGGTCCGGGTCAAGGCCGCCAAGGGGCTGGCCAAGGCGGTCACCGAGGAACTGTCCGGGTTGGCGATGGCCGGGGCGCAGTTCAGCATCGAGGTCACCGCGCTGGCGGCCCGCGCCGAGGACAGCGCACCGCTGGACCTGCCGTCCGGCGCCACGGTGCACGCCGGGCATGACGGTGTCGATGCGGTGGAGTTCGGTTTCGCCGCGCACCGGGGGACCGATCTGCTGCCCCTGAACAAGAGTGCTTCCGGCGGCGAGTTGTCCCGGGTGATGCTGGCGCTGGAGGTGGTGCTGGCGGCTTCGACCGAGGGCACGACGATGGTGTTCGACGAGGTCGACGCGGGTGTCGGTGGGCGCGCGGCGGTGCAGATCGGTCGCCGTCTGGCGCGGCTGGCGCGGACCCACCAGGTCATCGTGGTGACCCACCTGCCGCAGGTGGCGGCCTACGCCGACATCCACCTGGTGGTCGATGCCGGTGCCGAGGGCGGCGGCGGGCGGGTGAAGTCCAGTGGGGTGCGCCGCCTCGACGACGACGACCGGGTCGCCGAGCTGGCCCGGATGCTGGCCGGTATGGGCGAGTCCGACAGCGGTCGGGCGCATGCGCGCGACCTTCTCGACACCGCCCGCAAGGACCGGGAGCAGACCCCCTGAGCGTGTGACAGATGTGAAAAGAAGTAACTTCTGAGGCTGGTGTTACGGCGCGCCTCCGACGCATCCCGGACCTCACTGGACAGAATCGCCGCATGAAGATGTCAGCGCTGCTGTCCCGTAATGCCAGCTCACGCCCGGGCGTCACCGGCACCGCCCGGGTCGACCGCGACATCGACAAACTGTTGCGCCGAGTCGGCCCCGGCGACATCGTGGTGATGGACGTCCAGGACCTCGACCGCATCACCGCCGACGCACTCGTAGACGCCGGCGTCGCCGGGGTGGTCAACGCCTCCTCGTCGATCTCCGGGCGCTACCCGAACCTCGGCCCGGAGGTCCTGGTCGTCAACGGCATCACGCTGATCGACGAAACCGGCGACGAGCTCTTCAGGAAGGTCAAGGACGGCGCGCGGATCCGCCTCAACGAGGGCGGCGTGTACTCCGGGGACCGCCGGCTGATCCTGGGCACCGAGCGCACCGACGCCGACATCCACGAGCTCATGCAGGAAGCCAAGGGCGGCCTGGTCGCGCATCTGGAGGCCTTCGCAGGCAACACCATCGAGTTCATCCGCAGTGAGAGCCCGCTGCTCATCGACGGCATCGGAATCCCCGACATCGACGTCGACCTGAACCGCCGCCACGTCGTGGTGGTCGCTGAAGAGCCCTGTGCAGCAGCAGATCTCAAAGCGCTCAAGCCGTTCATCAAGGAATACCAGCCGGTGCTGGTCGGTGTCGGAGGCGGCGCCGACACCCTGCGCAAGGCCGGATACCGCCCCGCGCTGATCGTCGGCGACCCCGACCAGATCAGCGCCGAGGTGCTGCGCTGCGGCGCCCAGGTCGTGCTGCCCGCCGACGCCGACGGCCACGCCGCCGGGCTGGAACGCATCCAGGACCTGGGTGTCGGCGCCATGACGTTCCCGGCCGCCGGCTCGGCCGCCGACCTGGCGCTGCTGCTGTGCGACCACCACGGCGCCGCGCTGATCGTCACGGTGGGCCACACCGCCACCATCGAGGAGTTCTTCGACCGCACCCGCCAGCAGAGCAACCCCTCGACCTTCCTGACCCGGTTGAAGGTGGGGGAGAAGCTGGTCGACTCCAAGGCCGTCGCCACGCTGTACCGCAGCCGCGTCTCCGGCGGCGCGATCGCGTTGCTGGTGCTGGCGATGCTGGTGGCGGTGATCGCCGCGCTGTGGGTGTCCCGCGCCGACGCCGCGGTGCTCGAGTGGGTCGTCGAATACTGGAACCGATTCACGCTCTGGGTGCAGAGCTTCATCTCCTAGGAGTCCCGTCGTGATCTCGCTGCGTTCCCACGCCATCTCCCTGGCCGCGGTGTTCCTGGCGCTGGCCATCGGTGTCGCGCTCGGCTCGGGGTTGCTGTCCAACACGGTGCTGTCGGGTCTGCGCGACGACAAGAACGACATGCAGAACCAGATCGACACGCTGACCGACGACCGCAACGCGCTCAACGAGAAGCTCAGCGCGGCAAACGACTTCGATGCCCAAATGGCTCCGCGCATCCTGACCGACACCATGGCGGGCAAATCGGTGGTGCTGTTCCGCACCCCGGACGCCGCAGGCGACGACGTCGATGCACTGTCCCGGCTGATCGGCCAGGCCGGCGGGACGGTGACCGGCGCCGTCGGACTGACCCAGGAGTTCGTCGACGCCCATTCGGCCGAGAAGCTGCTCTCGGTGGTCAACTCGCCCATCGTGCCGGCCGGCTCGCAGCTCAGCGCCGCAACCGTCGACCAGGGTTCGCAGGCCGGTGACCTGCTCGGCATCGCGTTGCTGAACGACTCCGATCCCAACACCCCGCCGGTCGACGACACCCAGCGCGATACCGTGCTGGCCGCGCTGCGCGACACCGGTTTCATCACCTACGGTCCCGACCGCGTCGGCGCGGCCGACACCGCCCTGGTCATCACCGGCGGGGAGCTCGGCGAGGACGCCGGCAACCAGGGCGCCACTGTGGCCCGGTTCGCCGGCGGGCTGGCGCCGCAC